>JANQFT010000307.1 GCA_028277685.1 Phycisphaeraceae bacterium | reverse complement strand
CGAAGGTGAACGGCTGACACTCAAGCAGGCCAAAGCTCGCCACGATGGCAATCACCTGGGCTATTTGCGCACCGCCGAGGCGTACGACGATGCCGATGACATGATCAACCGTAACCCGTTCCACCTGAACTGGGCGGCGTTCCGCTGGGATGCCAGCTACCTGCCCTACTATCAACGATTGCGCAAGGGCGATCCCGAGATCATCGCGGAGAAGACACAGGGCTACGCCGAGGCACTGGCCTCGATCGATATGAGCCTGAAGCGATTGGACGCTGTGCAAGATCGCCTGCCCGATGGGGCTTACGCGTTCTTCCGCTGGAAGCTGGAGGAGACGCGCTACTTCCTGATTGTCCGTTGCGAGTTGGCGCTGGCCTGGCTGAAAGCGGAACGCCGGCTCTACACCGATGACGTCGCAGAGAAGCAGCGGCTATTGCCCGAAATCACAGACCACCTGGAGCGTCTCGAAGCGTACTGCGCCAACCACGCCGGTGAACGCTTCGATGGCGAATGGCTCGGCCGCCGCCACACCTTCAGGCGCGGCGAGTTGTACGGCGCCGAAGCCTGGCCGGCCGAATTCCGCCGCTTCTGGCAGTTGCAGCTCGTGTCCGACATGGGGCAAACCAGCGATCAGAACCGGAATCGGCATCGATACGCGGTGGGATGATTCGCTTGTTTCGCGTTGAAACAACTGCGAAAGCGCCCTGGTGTTTTGCATGCCCGATGGCATGGCTTTGGGTGGTTGGAGTTTTAGCTGACAGGCAGATGCCCCGGTACAGGCAGGCAACATCACCGGGGCACGCTGTGCTTCGCTTCTGCCACTCACCCCGCAAGATCGTTTCACTTTATTCCCCGCCGTTGCGTGAGCGGCGGGCGTGGCGGACGATATCGCCTTCGGCCATGTAAAGCACATCTTCGGCGATGTTGGTCGCGTGGTCAGCAATGCGCTCCAGGCCGCGTGAGATCGCCATGCAATGCAGCAGGTGTTCCACGTGGTCGTACCCTTCACGAATGCGATGCTCCACTTCCAGGTACATGTTGCGATGCATCTCATCGACCAGGTCGTCGTTCTCCAACACGGAACGGGCAAGGTCGGCATCGATATTGACCAGGGCATCGAGCGTGTGCTTGAGCATGGCCTGCACACGCTCGCTCATGCCGTCCAAGTCGAAGGGCATGTCTTCGGTGCCACCGGAGATCAGCGATACCACCCGCTCGGCCAAACCGACAGCCAGGTCGCCGATGCGCTCCAGGTCGTTGTTCATTTTCAGTACCGCCACCACGTAGCGCAGGTCCTGAGCGACCGGATGGTGCAACGCGAGGGTGTGCAGGCATTCTTCCTCGATCTCGATTTCCATTTCGTCGATGCGTTGATCGCGCTCGGTAACCTGCCGAGCGAGATTCACATCACGACGGCGTACCGAGTCGATCGATGCCTGCACCGATTCCTCCACCATCGCACCGAGTTTGAGGATCTGCTTCTTCAGCCGATCAATTTGCATGTACAGGTGACGTGTCACTTCGCTTACCCCTAACTTTGTTAACGCCACAAGCATAGCACGCGCGAACCCACCAAGCACGTATCGGCAAGTTCACCACCCCGAAAACATGCACGATTAACCGAAGCGGCCAGTGATGTAGTTTTCGGTTTGCTTGTTTTCCGGCCGGGTGAAAACCTGATCGGTGGCGCCGAATTCAATCAACTCACCTTGAAACAGGAAGGCGGTGTAATCCGAGGCGCGGGCGGCCTGCTGCATGTTGTGCGTGACGATCACGATCGTGTAATCCTTGCGCAGGTCCATCATCAGTTCTTCGATGGCGGCAGTGGAACGCGGGTCCAGCGCCGAGCACGGCTCGTCCATCAACAACACTTCCGGCTGGACCGCCACGGCACGGGCAATACACAGACGCTGCTGCTGGCCACCCGATAAACCCAAGGCAGAATCGCGCAGGCGGTCTTTCACTTCATCCCACAGGGCGGCACGGCGAAGGCTTTTCTCCACCAGTTCGTCGCGCTCGCTGCGAGTCAGTTTCACGTGCAGGCTTGGGCCGAACGTGATGTTATCGTAGATCGACTTGGGGAACGGATTCGGTTTCTGGAACACCATGCCTACGCGGCGGCGCAATTCGACGACATCGGTGGTGGGGTCAAGGACGTTCTCACCGTGCAGTTCGCAAGTTCCCTCAGCACGTGCGATGGGGATCAGATCATTCATGCGATTGATCCACCGCAGGAGGGTGCTCTTGCCGCAACCACTGGGGCCGATGAATGCAGTGATGCGTTTGTCGGGCAAGTCGCAGTTGATGCCGGTCAGCGCATTCATCTCACCATACCAGGCGTTGAAATTGCCCAGATGCACCGCGGTGGTGATCGTTTCGTCATCGGCTGCGGGCTTGGCCTGCGGCGCGGTGACGTGGATGGCGGGCTGGTTGGCCTTGGCGTCAACATCCATGCTGACCGGATTATCTTGTTCACTGGTCATGGGCATCACAAGGACCTCTGGAACTTCTGGCGAATGAACACGGCAGTGGCGTTGAATGTTAGCAGCACCACCAGCAGCACGACGATGCCGGCGGCCGCCACATCATGAAAATCTTCACGCGGTCGACCGGCCCAGTTGAAAATCTGGAGCGGCATGGCGGTGAAATCATCCATCAGGTGCTGCGGAGCAAAGGTGATGTACACGATCCCGGCGATCACCAGAATGGGGGCGGCTTCACCGATCGCGCGGCTCATGGCGAGAATCGCGCCCGTCATGATGCCGGGAACCGCCGCGGGAAGCGTGATTCCACGTACCACCTGCCAACGTGTTCCCCCAAGTGCCAGCGCGCCCTGGCGGAGCGAATCCGGCACCGCACGCAAAGATTCCTGTGAAGCGATGATCACAATCGGCAACACCACGAGCATCAGGGTCAGACCACCGGCCAGCACGCCGCGGCCGAGGGGCAATCGCAAGTACCACCAACTCTTGTCGTTCATGCGTTGGGGCTGAGCGCCAGCCAGCACCACACCAGCGAGACTCGCACCTTCAGCCCGAAGCGCGGTGAGTTCTTCTTCGGTCACCACGTTGATGGTGAAGGGGTTGCCGTGGCGGTCGTGCAGGCTGACGTCATCAACCATCGTCATGACGGGGGCGTCGGCATCATCCACGTCGTACCAGAGTTGGGTACCTTCAACATCGACCACCTGGTCGTAATATTGCACGCCGATTTCGAAGAAGGGTCTGCCCGTGGTACCGACACCGAACAGTTGCACGAACGCGGTAAGACCCAGCACGCCGTAGACGATCGACGGCACGCCGGCCAGGTTGGTGATGTTCAACTGCACGAAGCTGTGCAGCCGCGCAAGGAACACGGTCTTCGGTTTGAATTCTTCCAACAGGATGGCGGTGCCCACTCCCAGCGGGATGGCGAACAAGGCACACGCCAGACACACCCAGATGGTACCGAACATGGCGGGCATGATGCCGGCGTTCGACGGGCGACGGCTGGGCACACCGGAAAGGAAATCACCATCCAGATGTTCGACCCCTCGCACGAAGATCGACACCAGCAGGATGCCCAGAATCAATACCGCCGTGCTCGCGCTGATGATGCACAGCACCACGAACAGCCGATTCTTCAGCATACGGCCAAGCTTGCTGCGGGGCGGCGGGGTTGTGCGTGTCTCACTCATTCGTACACCTGACGGAAGCGTTTGCGAATCTGGTGGCCCATGACGGTCAGGATCAGGGTCATCACGAACAGCGTGGCGGCCACGGCGTAGCTGCTGGCGTATTCAGGGCCGAAGTGCCCCACATCGCCCAGGAAGATCTGCACCATGTAACCGGTCATGGTTTGCGTTTCATGGTTGATTTCGAACATCGACAACAGGTTTTCGCTCAAAAGTACAGGCGAAGCACCCGCGGCCAGGGCGACGATCATGGTTTCCCCCACGGCCCGCGCGATGGCCAACAAGAACGCGGCCACAATACCCGACAGCGCCGCGGGAAACACCACGCGTACCGACACATCAAACTTCGTGCCGCCCAAACCGTAGGCACCTTCGCGCAGGCTTTTCGGTACGGCACGCAGAGCATCTTCCGCCAGTGAACAAACGATGGGCAGACACATGATGCCCACGGCGATGCCCGCGCCAAGCGCGTTGTAGGTTTGCACGTCCAATGGGTTGACCGGATCGCCGTTCGCCGAGCGCCACCATTCCAGGCGGAGGCCCGGGGTGATGACCGTCAGCGCGAAGAAGCCGAACACCACGGTGGGAATGCCAGCCAGCACTTCGAGTACGGGCTTGAGAACGGCGCGAATCTTCGCAGGGGCATATTCGCTAAGCCAGATGGCCGTGATCAATCCAAGCGGCAGCGCCAGCGCCATGGCCACCACAGTGACCTGCAACGTGCCCACGATCAACGGCCAGATACCGTAATGCTTCTGGGCACCCAGCAGCGGGTTCCATTGACCGTCGGTCAGGAATTCCTGCGGGGTGACTTGCACGGTGGTGCCATCGGGCATCTGGAAGGCGGTGGTGAAGAAGTGGATCGCTTCGGCAGCCAGCACCCAGATGATGGCGAACGTGGTGCCGGCGCTGAACAGACCACAGAACACGAGCAAGGACATCACGCCGGTTTCGCGGATTTTGCGCAGTCGTTTGCTGCGCGGTTTGCCCAAGGCAACCGGGGCGGTGTGTGGCGTATCGGCGGTAGCTACGGTCATGGGCAGTATCCGTCACGCGGCGAAAATACGCAGAAGGCAACGGCCGATCATAGGCAGCTGCCTTCTACGCGGGGTGCACTTCGCGATTGAAAGCACCCATCTTTCGTAAAACACCTCAACCTTACATGCCGCCCCATCCACCAGGCCGATCAATTCGCACCATCACAGCCCATCCGCGTTTACGTAAGGTTTTGGTTGTTTGTGTTTGTGGTTAGCGATAAATCTCGGTCACGGGACCTTTGACCTTTTCGCCGTCCTTGAGGAACTGCGTGCCGGTCTTCATAGCAGCCACATTGGCCTTGCCCCGAGCGTAGACCAACTCGGGCAGTTTCACGTAACCCACCTCTTCGGCGAGGGCCGGACCCTTGGCGAAGTAGAAATCGACGAACGCTTTTACTTCTGCCTTGGCCAGGCTGGACTTCTTCACGTAGATGAACAGCGGACGGCTGAACGGGCTGTATTCGCCACTTTCGATGGTCTCGGGCGTGGGCTTCACACCATTGACCTTCAACGAACGGACCTTGTCCTGGTTTTCAAAGTAGTAAGCACAACCGAAGAAACCGATCGCACCCTTTTCACCGGCCACGCCACGCACCAGCACGTTGTCGTCTTCCGAAACACTCATGTCGCCACGGATCTGGCCCTTCTTGCCGGCGACCACTTCCTTGAAGTAGTCGAACGTGCCTGAGTCGGTGCCGGGGGAGTAGATCTGGATCGGGATATCGGGGAAGCCAGCACGAACATCTTTCCAGTTACTCACCTTCTGGTCGTCGAGGAAGATCTTCTTCAGTTCATCAACGGTGATGTCGGTGCACCAGTCGTTACTGGGGTTGACCACGATGGTCAGGCCGTCGTAAGCGACGGGAATTTCGATGAACTCCACACCAGCGGCCTCACAAGCCTTGGCTTCTTTGGCCTTGATCGGCCGCGACGCGTCGGAGATGTCTGTTTCATCCGCGGCGAAGCGCTTGAAGCCGCCACCGGTACCGCTGATACCCACTGTCACACGCACATCCGGCTGCACTTTGCGGAACTCTTCAGCTACCGCTTCAGTGATGGGATACACGGTGCTGGAACCGTCGATGGCGATGCTGCCGGTGAGATTGCCCACGGTGCCCTTGGGTTCGCTGCCGGTGGTTTCGCTGCCATCATCCTTGCCGCACCCGGGTAGAATCGTCAGTGCCACGGCCAGTCCCATCCACATAATCGCGCGTAACATGAGCAAGCTCCTTTAAGGTGGGTGCTACTGACACCCGGTCGATTCCTGAATAGCGGGCAGTCTACCGGCGCATTATTAAGGTTGTGTTAACAAAACCAACATCGTTAAGCTTCGCGGCAAACGACCATATGGCCTTTTGGATAAATGATTTACAGGAATATCCCGTAGCGATGCGTGCCGCAGCGCCCCTCTTGGGCCTGTTTCTGCCACATCCGTTTCTCAGTTACGATACGCTTTCCCGGCAAAAGATGATGTGGTGGGAAGTCAGTATTCCGGGTGTTCACCAATCACTTTGCAGCAGACCGCAGACCGCGGCATCGGTCCAGATGCCGTTGCGTCCGCGCTGGTTCATGGCGAGACGGAGTGCACCTTCGTGGGTGAAGCCGACTTGGGTCAGCAGGGCGCGGGAAGCCTCATTGACGGGATTGACCCGCGCTTCGAGGCGATGTGGCCCCATCACATCAAATGCAAACGCGACGAAGTCGCGTCGTTTCGTAAGTGGATGCGGCTGCGCCGCGAATCAATTCGCAGGCACGGCGATCTGGAAGGTTGATCCCTCGCCCACCACGCTGTCGACGGTCACGCTGCCGCCGTGGGCCTGGGCGACGTGCTTGACGATCGCCAAACCCAGCCCCGTTCCGCCGAGGTCGCGGCTGCGCCCGCGGTCGACGCGGTAGAACCGTTCGAACAGACGCGGCAGATGGTGCGAGGCGATGCCCGGGCCATCGTCGTGCACACTGATGAGCACCTGTCCGTTTTCGCGTTCAGCCCTCACAGAAACGGCCGCCCCTTCGCCAGAATATTTGATCGCGTTATCCAGCAGGTTCACCACGGCCTGGCTGATGAGCGTCGGGCTGACGGGTGCGGTGAGGTGATCGTCGCCGCGCAGGGTGAGGCTAATGTCGCGCGCCTGGGCGCTGGCCTGGCAGGTTTCCACGGCAGCGCGGAGCATGGGCATCAGTTCATGGTCGCGGCGGTCAAGCGGTTGCGATTCGGTTTGCTGTTCGAGCCGGGCGAGCGCGAGTAAATCTTCAACGATGGCGTTGAGGCGTTCGGCCTGCCGTTGGATCATCCCCAGAAACCGCAGGACCGCTTCTTCATCGCCACCGCGCGGATCGAGCAGTGTTTCCACTGCCGCGTGAATGGCGCTGATGGGTGTTTTCAACTCGTGCGAAACGTTGGCCACGAACTGGCGACGAATCTGTTCCAGTTCATGAATGCGGGTGACATCATGCACCACCACCACCGCCCCGATGCTGGTATCGCCCACTTCACGTAGCGGCGCACCGTGGGCCTGGATGTGACGTTCACGTCCGCCAGTGCGAACGACAAGATCTCTTTCGATGGGCTTGTCGCTGGCGAGGGTGTCACTGATCAGTTCCTGCAGTTCGCTGTGGCGTGCCACTTCGAAAATGCGCCGGCCGGCGATGGCGGAAGCATCGAGCTGGAACAGCTCAGCCGCGGCATCGTTCATGGTGAGCAGGCGTTCATCGGCGTCCACTGCCAACACGCCTTCGATCATGCTGGTGAGAATGGTTTGTCGTTCGGTGGATTCGCGGGTGATGGCACGGATTTTTTCGTCGAGCTGACGTGCCATGGCGTTCAGCGCTTCGGTGAGTCGGCCGATTTCGTGCGCATCGGAAACGGGCAAACCTGCGGAAAGGTCGCCGCGGGCAAAACGATTGGCCCCGCGCTGTAAACGTTGCAGGGGGCCACTGATGTGCCTGGCGAAAACCACGAACGTCCACGCACCGGCGAACAGGGCGAGAATCACACCACCGATGGCAATGTCACGCTGCACCTCGGCCAGGGCATTATCCATGTCGGACAGGGCCATGGCCGTGCGCACGACGCATAGCGGTTGGCCGTTTTCATCGCGCAGCAATCGGGCGACATATTTCATGCGCTGCTCGACGGTGCGGCTGTATCGCACACTGGTGCCCCAGCCGTTGCGCAGGGCGTCGGCAACCTCAGGTCGCAGGCCGTGGTTATCCATGACCTGCGGGTTTTCGTGGGAATCGCCCATGACGTTGCCATTCGGGGCGATGATGGTGATGCGTGCGCCCGCGCGCGGCGCCAAAGACCGGCACAATTCCTGCACGGCCTGCTGCTGATGCGACATCACCATATGCCGCGCCTGATACGCAATCAGATCAGACTTATGGGTAAGCTGCGTTTCGGTCTGCTCGGTGAAGAAAGACTCGACCGATTGTCCGGCCAGGTAAGCCACCGCGATGGTACTGAGGGCGATGACCACGATGTAGCCGGGCGCGACTTTCCAGATGAGTCGTCGACGAGCCATGGCAGGTGAGCGCTCTAACAGGGTGCAGCTCTCGCCTGGGCGAGTGCGGGGTCTTGGTGCGTCTTGCTGATCATTGTATCAGCAATCGCCCCGCCCCCGGAAATCCCCTGGAAGTACTTGCAAGCATGGCGAGAAACTCGGGCCAGGTGGGCGTTAAGAATCGTTCAGGCGATAGCCCACGCCGCGGACGGTTTCGATCAGGCGACCGGCGTCTTCCAGCTTTCGTCTGAGCGAAACGATGTGCACATCCACCGAGCGGTCGGTCACCGCCACGTTCGAGCCTTGCACTTCCGAGACGATCTGGGCGCGGGTGAACACGCGACCGGGGCGCCTCATCAGCAGGTGCACGATGCCGAACTCGGTGCGGGTGAGAGGAATGGGGTCATCGTCGACCCGCGCTTCGTAGCGTTGCGGGTCAACCATCAGCGGCCCAACCCGAAGCGGCTGATGATCATCAATCTGCTCCTCCGCCCTGCCGCGCCGACGTAACACAGCCTTGATCCGCGCGATCAACACGCGGGGACTGAATGGTTTGGTGATGTAATCGTCCGCCCCCAGTTCCAGGCCGGTCACCACGTCCGCCTCTTCGCCCTTGGCAGTCAGCATGACGATGGGCAGGTCGCGGGTGCTGTCATCGGCACGAATGCTGCGGCAGACTTCCAGACCATCGATGCCCGGCAACATCAGGTCCAACAGCACCATGTCCGGCCGACTCTTGCGAATCGACTTGAGGGCTTCCTCCCCGCGCACAGCGGACTCTACGCTGTACCCCTCACGTTCGAGGTTGTATCGCAGCAGATCCTGAAGATCCTGCTCGTCCTCGACCACCACAATGTTTGCTCGACTGCCGTTGATGTGCACCTCGGTGGGGGTGGTGCGGTTGCGGCGGGCCTTGGCCTGTGTTGATTTTGATGCGTCGGTCATGGGTGGCTCACGCAGGATATCGGTGAATTTCCTGATCCTGAAGGTCGCTTGCCGCATCATGATGCCTTAATGAGTTTCAGGTTTGGTTAAGATCGCATTACGTTTCCAAGAGGCTTACGCGCGGACATTGCATCCGCGATGGCGAAAGAATATCTTAACATTGTTAACTAATCAACTAAAAATCGACCTGAGTGTACAAAAATAGTGGTTTTCCCCATCTTCAACGAACAGCATAACCACCGAGGCCGGATGCAACCCGTGCCCGATAACGTGAATTCCTGCTAACAATCGGCGTGAAAAAAAGTTAGAGAAAAGCGAGGGCTAACTCAGTTTAGTGGCCACCCCGCTTCATCGGGGTGAATGACAAATGTCGAAACACGAATGACGAAAGAAGGTCCGAGGACCAAACACCAGTGCCACCGTTTTGACATTTGGACATTGATCATTCTTCAGACATTCGTATTTCATCATTCGACATTGCCGTAGGCTGGGTGCCACATCGCATCCCGAAGGGTGCTATGTGTTGATTCGTGGAATTATCTGGCCCGCACACAGCACCGCGGGCGGATGCTGTGTGGCACCCGGCTGACAGATCCGGACCTACAGTCAGCCCGCATCGGATAGTGTCTGCTGAGCCTCGGCGAGGATGGCTTCGGTGGCCGATGCCCCCACTCGGCTGCAGCCAACTTCCCGGCAGGCTAACAATGTGTCGAAGTCGCGCACGCCGCCGGCCGCCTTTACCTGCACCTGCGTGCCGGCATGTTTCCGCATCAACTTCAGGTCGTCGATGGTTGCTCCGCTGGTGCCGTAGCCGGTGGAAGTTTTCACCCAGTTGACGCCAAGGTCGGTGCAGATTTCGCACAGCCGAATCTTCTGGTCATCGTTCAGGTAACAGTTCTCGAAGATGACTTTGATCTTCCGCCCAGCCTCGTGGGTCATTGCGGTCATGCCCCCCAGTTCCTCGCGCACGTATTCCCAATCGCCGCTGAGCACCTTGGAAATGTTCACCACGGCATCCAGCTCGGTCGCGCCGTCGGCGATGGCCATTTTCGCTTCGTACAGTTTCGTCACGGTGTTGTGTCCACCATGGGGAAAGCCGATCACCGTGCTGGACTGCACCGTGCTGCCTTCGAGCACCGCCGTGCATCGCTTCACATAGAACGGCATGATGCAGACACTGGCCACATCATATTTCAGCGCCACTTTCAGGCCTTCCTCCAGCACATCTTCAGTCATGGTGGGCTTGAGCAGGGAGTGGTCGATCATCTTCGCGATGTCGTTCAGGGTGTAGTCCATGGGTTTCTCCACTGCGTGTGATGTTGGCCACAGCCATGGCCGCGCTGAACCGCACGGGTCAGGGGTTTGGCTTGGCCGGTTGGTTGGTGGGGGGCTGGATTCGGCTTTCGCCTCGTCCATCCGCACCTTGACGACACGCCCCTGATTCATCCGTTGAACCTGCAGTCGCAACTCGCCGCCAGCTTCAAGCATCTTACCGAACTGTTTGGCCCCGGTCACAGGTTGGCCGTTCACTTCGGTGATGATTTCATACGGCTTCAGCCCCGCCATGATTACCTGATGACCGATGAATACCCCAAGGAATAGCGATTACGCCTGCGATGGAGACAGCCTGACCAAGGAAATAGCCAGCGCGGAAATTCATCTCGATTCCGACGCTCATGTTGGTGAGTACGGGCAAGACAGCAATCACCACGAAGATACCCGCCAAGACCCGGGACACACCCGAACGCCAACGCGATTTTGCCAGGAACACAGCCGGCATGCACCACGCCCAGAATACAAACGGCCACGCCCAAGCCAAGACCATCGGCAAGTACCGCATGTCGCCTTCTTCAAGCACCGACTTCATCATCCATGGCAATATTGCAACCAGCGACAGATAGCCAGGGAAACATTGAATCTTGCCATAAAGGGGGTAGCATACCCAAGGCACGAGCAGTGACACACCAAAGCCCATGCCTAATGCAAGGATCATTCGTCGGACAATCGGCGGTCGCATCAGTGCCCTCAAAAAGTAAACTTGATTACGCTACACACTGGAGGAATTCCGGGCAGTGATAGTTGCCGCCACTCGGGCTGGGGTCACTACGACCCCAGGTCGAACCGTACCGTTTTCTTGATGGTGACATTCCCGCCAATACCCAATGAAATCGGCATCGGTGTTGGTCCGGCCGCTGGCGAGGAGTATCCATATAACTGCGTTTTACCTCCCGAATCTCGCCACAGTGCTTCATAATCAAGGAAAGCATCGTGTCCTCCGGACAATTCCACTTCATACTCAGGATGGGCAATGCACGTGACCCGAATAAAGACTCTAAAGTCAAGGGCAGCAATCGCAAGGTTGATTCGTGGCGCAAACGGATAATTACCTTGCGCCGAGATTTGCCAAGTGGTTTCTGATGGTCCTGTATTCTTAAAACCCACCCCTCCCAGCGGTTTTGACTGAGCGCGTTGATACTCGTATCCGCCTCCTGGTTTTGGCTTACATCTTATCGAGACGAATGATCTCACGAATCCTTTCGAATTGCCTGTCGTAATACTGCCGAGGTCTTTGGTATCAAACGCAATGAGACCATAAACTCTGAAACTCCCTCCCCCAAACCCGCGTTGATCGGTCTTGAACTCCCAAGCGCTTCCCGGAATAGGCTCGGGCAGCCAATTGCCAAGTCGGCCGCTGATAAACCCGCCAAACTGCATACTTACTTTTTCCAAGCCCGTGGGATCAATAGCGCTGATGGGATTTGACCGCACATACTGATGACAGATTCATTCCATCGATATAGCGCCCCTGGGCAGAACTGGCGACAAAGGGGGTCACAAAGACCGCTGCTACAAGAGCAAAACGTGGATTGCCGAGATATGACATGGCGAACTCCTCTTACGGCGATGCCGACCTGGGATAGTCGTGTGGGTTGGTCGGCTGGTGCTGGCCGGTATGGTGCGGAAACGTGGGTGCGTA
>JANQFT010000340.1 GCA_028277685.1 Phycisphaeraceae bacterium | reverse complement strand
CAAGCAGCCGATCAATCTCGTAACCCTTGGCCGGGTTGCCGGTGTAGCCGATCACCATCATGTCCCGCCGCACCTGGGCTGCCGTCACGTTCGCCCGGGCGGCCAGTTCATGACTGAAGGCAAAGCCCGCATCCCCAATACTGCCCTCGGAAAGCAGTCGGCGGTACAGGCCGAGGCGGCCAATCACTCTGTCTGAAATGCCGTTCATGGTTTGGCTTGCGGTAGGCGACTTAGGCTGGCTGGAACGACTAGGGATGGTATTGTCAGTTACCGTAATACTTTGCGTTGATCTACGCTGCTTCGCTGCCAGGCGTTGTGACCCAGGTAACGTTGTGAATTATTTCACAATAGTAGTATCGTCTATTGCCATCTAAAAGTCAACCCATATAAGGATATTCGGGTACATTTTTTTACGGGTTTACCTGTAATTGGGAGAGATGTTGGTCGCGCTTGTTCTCTCGAGCGGGAATATCCGCCTCAGGCGGAGGTAGTGGTTTATTTCGAATCAACGAGCCTCAACGAACCGCGCCCGTCAGGTAGCGGTCGGCTCAACCGCTTAAAGAAGACGGTATTGCCTGCGGCCCGACGACCGCTCCTTCACAGTCACGGCTCGTAGGATGCAAACTGAACCACGACCAAGGCGGACAGCTTGGATCTGCGACGCGGACGCGCAGTTACAATCACGCTCAAGCTCCAAGCCGTTTTCATCTCACATCAATCACCTCGAAATCGATCCGGTCGTCGTAGCGCACATCTCCCGCTTCATAAAGGCAGCCCAGCCGACCATCGGGAAAAGCAGTAAGGTCAGCGTAACCACTTGGGCCTGATGCGAGTTGGCTGTGTTTCTGCCACGTCAGACCATCGTCGTCACTGCAGTAAAGTACCAGGTTCCGGCGCGTGTCTTCTCGATACTTGCGATCATGATTCTCGATTGAAGGATTGACGAACCAGAGTGTGTCGCCAGCGCGATGCATCCCGGCGTGACACACAGGCTCAGGTAGTTGTGGTTCATCGCGCAGCGTGTTGTGGTTGCAGCGGTAATCGTCAATCCACAGCGCACGGCGATGCGGTCCTAATCCTCTGTGATTCACGTACACGTGGCCGTCGGTCGTTTCGGCGATGACATACTCTTGGCAGGCGTACCCGGGGGACCAGGTGGCACCGCTATACCAGGTTTTTCCTCCATTTTCGCTTATCAGGAGGAATGCGCGTGTGGGCATATCTGAGTCGTATTTGAATTCAGTTCCGCATGCACAGTAGGCTTGGATCAGCAATGTGCCGTCACTCATCTGGATGCCGTGCACGCTGTTGCCGACCCGAGCAGGTAAGCTGGCATCGGGGTGGTCAATATCGATGCGACGTGGTTTGGACCAGGTCTGGCCATCATCATCGCTCTGAATCATAAAGTTACCCACGCCCCAATTGTGCCAATGGTCGGGCCGATCACGTAACTCGTTGAAGTGTGCAATATGGTTATTCACGCACGGATCAACTTTGTAGAATTTGAACACCCGGTTTTCCCGTGCATCCACCAGTGATGGTCCGCTGTGGATCGTTGCACCTTGCCTGGTCGCTAGGGTGACTTGCGGTGCCCATGTTTTGCCACCATCGACGCTGCGTCGCATGACCAGGTCGGTGTCTTGCCCGTGATCGTTGTAGCTGCCCTTACGCTTGTCACACGTGGCGATGAGTGTACCGCCAGGCGTGGCGATTAATGAAGGAATGCGATACCAGTTTGTACCGTCATTGTGAAAGAGATTCATGGGAAAGCCTCCTGCCTTCCTGTGATATATCACGTGGCGGTAATGTGCAACACATCACCTCAGCAATTCAAAAAATTACTGCGAAACAGAAGGCAGCCAGGCCAGGGTGGCTCGCGCGGGCTCTGGCACAGTTGGGTTTCCGGCGATTCCGGGCAATCAGGCAGGAGGCTGGCGCAATTTCTGGTTGTGGGTCCGTTTGAACCCTACGAGCCGCGACTGTGAAGGAGCGGTCGTCAGGCCGCAGGAAACACCGTATTCTTCGTGTGGTTGAGCCGACCGCTACCTGACGGGCGCGGCTCGTAGATCGCAGTCGATTCAAACTGACCCACGACCTAATTTTTTCTTTTCGCTTGACTTTCGGAGCGCTCCGATATTTATTATGGATATGTTGTCGGAGCGATCCGACACGGTGAGGCTCGGAAAAGTTCAGTGACGCGGCAAAAGGGACATTGTTTGGCTCCATCGAAAACAAAAACTTCGAAAGCGTCGGCCGGTGCACGGGTGACGCTCGCCCAGGTGGCTGATGCGTCTGGGCTGGCCCGCACTACGGTGTCGGACATCCTCAACCGCAACGCCGGCTCGCGTTACAGCGAAGCCACGCGGCAAAAAGTCGCCCAAGCCGTAGCCAAACTGGGTTATGCGCCAAGTCGTGCAGCGCAGGTGATGGCGCGTGGTCGCAGTGGGATGATTGGCCTGATGCTCACCCGCGGTTTTGCCAATCCCTTCTGGGCGCGGGTGGCGGAGTTCGTCCAACGCAAACTGCATGAATCCAACTATCGCATGCAGTTGGTCATTGTTGATCATTACGCGCCGGATGAAGAACTCGCGCTGGTTCGTCAACTTCACAGCGACCAGGTGGAAGGTCTTATCGTTGGTCCGGTGTACGAATCACTCGACCTGGAGATTCATCGCAATGTGTTTCGTGGGAAGCTGCCCATTGTGACGTTTGGCGAAATCTTCGACTGCGAGTTTGATTGCATCGGCCTGGATCACCCCAAGGGAATCGAGCTTGCGCTTGATCATGTGATCTCCGCTGGACATCAACGCATCGGATACCTGGGTATGCCCCCCAGTCGCGTGTCCCCGGATGGCGTGAATGAAGATCATTCGATCATCGCGGCCTACAAAGCCAAGCATGTGTATGAACCCCGTTCCTTTTATTGGCAGAATGATACGGGTGAACTGGTTGAGATTGCCGACCACGTGGCGCGCTTCGCCGATGACTGGCTGAGTTGCGATCCTTCCACGCGACCCACGGCCATGCTTTGCCACAACGACCAGGTCGCGACCGTCGCGCTATCCATTCTCCCCACGCACGGCATCCGTGTGCCCGATGATCTGTCGCTGGTCGGTTACGACAACTTGCCCGAAAGCGCATACACAGCACCGCCGCTCACGACCATCGATAACCACGTTCAACAGCAAATGCACCAGGCGACCCAGCAATTGATCAAACGTATTGATCAGCCTGATATGCCGCGCGTCCAGAGAAAGATCCCCCCATCACTGGCCGTTCGCAAGACCACCATGCGGCTGGACTAATCTGTGATCATTTCGGAGGAGATGATGTGAAACACCTGATCCCAGTTCTGTTAATGATGTTGTGGCCCATGGCTGGCGCTGCCCAGGCAGGCATTCTGCATACTGCTGAAACAGCACCCACATCAATCAATCTCACGACAGAAGGCACGCAAGATTGGGTCAAGTACAGTTACGATGGCGGGTTGATGACCACAGCCAAAGCCGGTGGCAGCGGCATCGGTGCTCTGCAACTGATCGGCAATAATGGTCGTGGCGCGTTCACCTACGCTGGTTCGTTTGATTGGTCGGATGGCGACAATCCCATATCCAATACCGGTGTGACCAGCGGTGCGTTCAGCCGCACTTGGGGCGGCAACACCCTGCGCCTCATCGTGGACGCTGACACCACTGAACGTCAATTGGTTCTGTATCTGATGCGCGGCGATGGAACTGCAAGCGTAACCGCAGAATTGTCCGATGGCGGCAGTGAAACCCACAGCTATCCAGGCACTGGTTACAACGAATACGACAGTCGCCACGTGATTAATTTCGCTGCACAGTCGGCAGGTCAGACATTGACCGTGACCATCGCGGGCGTCGATCCCCCCAGGTATGTGACGCCCCGCGCAGGTCTGGCCGCCGTCACACTGGCGGTTGTTCCTGAACCGGCATCGGTTGGCCTGGTGTGTGTGGTGGCCTTGGCGACGCTTCGGCGGTGGGGAAAAGCAGTTGCGCCGTGATCGATGGTAACGGCGAGCAAAGCACGGAATCAACAATTGCTGCGCCAGTGGGCGGCGTTGCAATGAAAGAGAGCATGCAACACCTGAAGGAGGTCAATCATGTCACTGAGAGCTATGGCAATGTTGGCGGCGATCACCACTTCATCAGTGATCGCGCAGGGAAAGGTACTCCTGTACGAAGGGTTCGATTACACACCGGGGCAAAGTGTGGCGGGCAACGAAGGTGGTTTCGGTTGGGATGCAGGCGATGCGTGGCAGGTGGGTGGTGATGCCGGCGGGAGCTCCACAGGTGAGGAAATTGGTGGCGGGTTGACGTTCGCCGACCTGCCAACCATGGGTGGCGCGTTACAGATGAACACCAACCACAACGGGCAGGGTGGTCAGCAGGTGGGCAACCTCACCGCCGCGCGACGTGTCGGTAGTAATGCGGTGGTGCCGGTGAGTACCTGGCTGTACACCAGCTTCCTTTTCCAGAAACGTAATACGGCACAGGACGACGACATCCGCGGCGAAGAAGTCGTGCAGATCAGCACTTCGGCAACCGCGGGAAGCACCAAGTTCCGCCATCGGGTGAAGAATCGCTCGTGGACCAACAACGCCACCGCGCATGACAAGGCGGGCATTGGCTACAACGGGTCGATCACCGGCACGGCCGATGCCGTGGCCCTGCAACAGACGTATCTGGCCATCGCTGAATTTGCCAACGTGAATAAATCAGGCGACCAACAGGCGAAAATCTGGATTCTCAGTGAAGACGATTGGAATGCGATTGATCACAGCGATGGGTTGAGCACCGCCGACTTGAACGCCAACCACACTGCCACCGCCACCAGTGCGTGGACCGGTAACGTGATGCTGAATGCCACCGATTTTCTCCAGATGGAAGTGTCGACAGAGTTTGGCAAGATCACCCGCGTGACCTACGACGAATTTCGTCTGATGGAAAGTCTTGCCGACATCACCACCCCCATTCCCGAGCCTGCCACGCTGGTATTGTTAGGGGCAGCAGGATTGATGGTCAGGTGCCGTCGCGCATAACCCGATACCTTTAACGGAAGCGCGATCAACGTCGCACTTCCGTCTTGCAGCTTCACCATCACAGGAGCATGTCCATGCAAGACAACGCACGTTCACGTTCTGCGTTCACATTGGTTGAATTGCTGGTGGTGGTGGCCATCATCGCGCTGCTGCTGGGCATTCTGCTGCCCGCACTAAACCGGGCACGTGGTGTGGCGCAAGCCGCGGTGTGTTTGAGCAATGCCAAGCAGATGTCCATGGGACTCAACTACTACGCCGAAGCGTACAGTCGTCTGCTGCCGACAGCCTTCACCGATGGCTGGAATGACCCCAAGTGGTACAGCCACGCGGCGATGGGGCAGTTCCTGGAACAGGTCAAAGCATATGAATGTCCCACAGACACCGAGCCTGAGTCTGTCACTGGTGACTACAACTGGGGGCTGCCGGATGAGGAGAAAGAGGATCTCGTTCAATTGAGCTACATGTTCAACGCAGGTTGGGACCGCACTGGCCGTTATCGCCGTGCCGACTCCATCGTCTACCCCAGCGAACTTCGCCTGATCGGCGATCAAGGTGAAGGCAATCCTCATAATGGCACGTACAACTTTGAGAATCTGGGCAATTGGACCAGCCACTTTCCATTCAATCGACACGATGGAAAAGTGTCTTACGTGTATTTCGACAGTCACGCCGAAACGCAGCCCGGCGCAATAGCACCTGCCGATCACGCAACCTACGACTACAGCAGCACGAGCATGTGGTCCAAGCAGGAAACACCCTTCAGTCGCGCTTTCGACCCGTGGTATGCGTTCAGTCAGGTAGTGAAATAACCCTCTGCTGTGGCAACCAGTCGCCTGCCTTTAAGACTGGCGATTGAATGGAAGGGTATTCATTAAAGATGATACACATCACCATAGCCGATCCCTCTGGGGTCGGTTATTTTATACAACATTCTTGCCGAGAATGATCAGCGAAACATTAACGTGTGAGACCGATCCGAAACGGGTCGGCTATGGAGTCACAGATTCCTCACGGCTTCGTGGTGATCAGCGTGAGTGAGTAACCTGGTAGTGTCATTATTGCACTATTTTTTGCATAGCTTCCGGAGGTGAGGTTCCACTTTCCATGCGCATCGATGCGTTGCAGCATCACTGGCTTTGCTGCGGTGATAAGCTTCATCACGCCGGCGATGGCGGCAGGCTGCTTGGTGCGATTAATCAACAATATGGATTGTTTTCCATTTTTGGTCTTTACAGCCAATACTTCAATGTTCTGTGGTTTGTCTATAGAAACATGGATGGTGCGTCCGGTGAGGTGTGGTCGACCCCACTCATACAGGTATGCAGCAGCACGTTTTTTGTTTTGATTGCCAAGTAAACCGTAGATGCCGTCTTTCACATGCCACACGCAGACGCCGGTCACATTCAGTTCCGCCAGTCGCTTCACCACCAGCGCATCAAACACGGCGCCGACGTGGTTCTTCATGCGCGGCTCGCGCGTTTCCCACGTCCAACTGATGTTGTATTCGGTGAGGAATGTTTCCATGGTGCGGTTCGGCACGTACTTGGCCATGGCCAGTTGGGTGTCGCGCGCGTGGTCGGCGATGGTGTCGGCCTTACCCAGAATGTCGGGTGTGCTGTCACTGGTTTTGCCGCTGGCGTAGTTGTGCCAACTGACGAAATCCATCTGCGGTGCCGCGATGCGACCAAACCCCTCAAGCCATGCTTCTTTCGGCCACGTGAACGCCGGGCCGCCCACCTTCACATGGGTATCCACCTTGCGAATTGCTGCCGTGATCTTGTTATGCAAATGCCAGAGTTCGTCCAGCTTTCCCGCTTTTTCGTAGGTCTTGTCACGCTCGTTCAGATACTCCCAATAAGCGACCGGTACCTTCACCTCATCCCGCATCACGCGCACCAGCTCCGCGCACAACTCGGCAAATGCTTCATGCTTTTCGACCGGTAACACACTGCCCTGATGGAACCACTTGGGCCAATTCGGAATGTTGATCATCAGCGTCCGCCCCCGGAAGGATGTTGCCGCGGTGAAGCAGGCTTTGATTTTGGCCACATCCCAGGTGCGTGTTTGCGCATTGGTCCATTTATCAGAAAACTCCGCGTGATGGATGCGAATCAGGGCTGGGTCAATCTTGTTGATGTATGCATTGTAACCCGGGTTGGCAGCCTGTCTGGGGTCAAGGATTTTATAGGCCGCCACCGCCCAGTGCATGGGTTTGATTTCACCGATTGGCTTGGACCAGTCGATCTTCACATTGACCAGGGTTGCGCCTTGCGGTGAGGTTGTGGGGGATGTCAGCTTCGCCGCGTTGTCTGAAGCAAGCACCACGCAATCGATCGCTACCGGTTGACTTGCCTTCCCGCGAATGATGACCAGTCGCGAGCCAAGCTGATCGCGCGTGAACGGCCCGAGCTTGGCCCATTTCCATGAAGCAGGTTTTGCCCATTGCCAACCAAGCTCTTTCTGCTTGCCGCCAACCACCGCTTTCAACCCGATAGGCCCACCACGCCAGCGTGCCCAGATGGCCAACGCGCCTTCGCCCTGCGGCACCGTGCCGCTGAAAATTGGCTCCCACACTTTGCCGCTGGACACCGCCTTCTGACCCGAGGCGTCAGGATCGCTGATTACCTCGT
>JANQFT010000285.1 GCA_028277685.1 Phycisphaeraceae bacterium | reverse complement strand
GGCATTGGCTGAGCTGCGCGATCCGGAAGTGGCGGATGTCATTCGCGCGCTCACCCCTGAGCATCGCGCGGTGGCCATACGCATCCTGCCGCGCGAACGCGCGGCCGACGTGTTTCCTTATCTGGAACAATCGGAGCAGGAGCGGATTGTCGAAGCGCTGAGCGATCAGCAACTCGCGGGCATCTTCGACGAGATGGACCCCGATGACCGCGTGGAGTTCCTGGAAGATGCGCCGGATGAACTGGTCACGCAGCTATTGGCGTTGATGCATCCTGCCGAACGCGCCGAGACCGCGATGCTGCTGGAGTATCCGGAGGAAAGTGTCGGCCGATTGATCACGCCGGATTACTACACCGTGCGTCCGGAATGGTCGGCGAAAGAGGCGCTGGAACACATCCGCGATGAAGGCCGGGATGCGGAAACCCTGCACACGCTGTACGTGGTGGATGGACAAGGTCGGTTGCTTGATCACATGCGCTTGCGTGACATCGTCCTTGCCAGGCCGACCGAACGTTGCGAGGTGTTACGGCGTGGCCAGGTGGTATCACTCCGCGTGACCGATGACCGCGAAGAAGCCGTGCGCGTGATGGAACGGTACGACCTGCCCGTGCTGCCGGTGGTGGATGATGTTGATAAGCTCATCGGCATCGTGACGTTCGATGATGTGGCCGACGTCGCGGAGGAGGAAGTCACCGAAGACATCCAGAAGATCGGCGGCATGCAGGCGCTGGACGAAGCATACCTTTCCACATCTCTGTTCGAACTGGTGCGCAAACGCGTGGTGTGGTTGCTGGTGCTGTTCGGTGGCGGGCTGCTCACCGTCTGGGCGATGGGTGGGTTCAAAGAATCGATCGAGCGGTACGTCGTGCTCGCATTGTTCGTGCCCCTAATCATCGCTTCCGGGGGCAACAGCGGTTCGCAGGCTGCGTCGTTGATGATTCGCGCGCTGGCGATTGGTGATGTGCGCGTCGATCAGTGGATGCGCGTGTTGCGACGCGAAATCGTCAGCGGCTTGCTGTTGGGGTTGGTGTTGGGGTTGTGCGGCATCATCGCCGGTATGGTTGCCGCATCGATGTTGCATGTAAACGATGCCTCACCGCTGATGTATGGCCTCGCCATCGGCGGAGCGGTGATGGGCGTGGTGATCATGGGAACGCTCACCGGTTCCATGCTGCCGATGCTTCTGCAACGCGTGGGCCTGGACCCCGCCACGTGCAGCGCACCGTTCGTCGCCACCATCGTCGACGTCGCTGGCTTGCTGTTCTACTTCGCCTGCGCGATGGCGATTTTGGGGGTTTGAATCACGGAGCGCACTGAGACACGGAGGCATGGAGATGATGCTTTTATGTGTTGATGACGCGGGAGATTCCGTCTTTCAGCACAGGTTGGCCAAAGTTGATAACCAAGCCAAGTGGAAGGTTGGTGGCTTTGAGGTATGCGACCACCTGACGCTTGAATTCGCGTGAGGGTGTGTCGACGGCTTTCAACTCAATCACAAGCTGCTTCTCGATCAACAAGTCAATGCGCCCTTCACCAATCACTCGATCACGATAGCGAAGCTGCACGGGATACTCGCACTGGAATGCAATACCAAGATGCTCCAGTTCGACCTGAAGCGCTCTTGAATAAGTTAACTCAGCGAAACCCGGCCCCAACTCGCGATGCACAGCAATTGCCGCACCGATGACCTTGTCAGCCAGGTCGTTCAGCGCATCCGGTACGGTCCCATACCCACCCAGAAAAATCTCCGTGTCTCTGTGCCTCCGCGCTCTCCGTGATTCACCCTCCAGCAATACCCACCAACACATCCAAACCCTTAGCGAGCGTTTCGTCTGGGCAGGCGTAGGAGATGCGGAAGTGGGTGTCCTGTTCGGAGAACACGTTGCCGGGGATGATGAGCACTTCTTTGGCGATGGCTTGCTCGACGAATTGTGTGCCGGTCATCCCATCGGGGGCTTTGGGGAAGGCGTAGAACGCGCCGCCGGGGGTGGTGAGTTCGAAGTGAGGGAATAGCTTGTCAACGACCATGTCGCGCTTGGCTTTGTAGGCGGTGACGTAGTCGCTCATGTCCAGGTCGAACGCGGCGACAGCGGCAGCCTTCTGCACCATCGATGGCGCACACACGAAGGTGTACTGTTGCAGTTTGGTCATCTGTTCGATGATGGGTTTGGGTCCCATGGCGTAGCCGAGTCGCCAGCCGGTCATGCCGTAGGTTTTGCTGAAGCCACGCAGGATCATGGCGCTGTCGGAATATGAAGCGGGTGTGGGCGCGGGGCCATCGGTGTCGAAGCTGAACTCGTCGTAAATCTCATCGCTGATCATCATGATGCCGCGCTGGTCACAAAGCTCAGCGAGTTGCTTCATGGTGTCATCGGTGGTCACCACGCCGGTGGGGTTGGATGGACTGGATAACACCAGCAGCTTCGTCTTGTCGGTGATCAACGGTTCGACGCGCTCGGCCGTCATCTGGAAATCAGGATACGTATCCACGTACACGCACTTGCCGCCGGCCATGGTCACCAGGTGCTTGTACATCACGAAATACGGATCGGGGACGAGCACTTCATCGCCAGGCTCCACGCACGTCATGATCGAAAGCACCAATCCACCGCTCACGCCACTGGTGACCAGCGTGCCGTAGTCATCCCAACGGCCATCGGTCTGGTAGGCATCGTTGAACTTGCCTTTGATGGCGTTGACCATCTCGGCCATGCCCTGCGTGACGGTGTACTTGTTCAGCCCGTCGCGGATGGCGGTGATCGCCGCTTCCTTGATCGGCTCGGGGACATCAAAGTCGGTCTGGCCGATGGAAAGGTTGATGGGGTTCTTGATTTTCACGGCAAGGTCAAACACCTTGCGGATGCCGCTGGCATCGATGTCGTGAAGCCGTTGGGTAATCAGGGTATTTGTGTCAAACATAGTGGGGGTAGTGTGGCGGAAGTGCGGTGTGGGGTCAATCAACAACAACCGCGACCAGGTTTGGTCGCGGCTGGTCGGAAGTTCATTTGTTGTGAGTGCCTGCGCGTGTCGCAGTGCCGGGCGAGGAGTTACTCTTCCGCGGTGGCTTCTTCCGTCGCGCCCGGTTTCTTCACCTTCTTGCCGATCGACGCCTTGCGGCTGGCGACCTTGGGCAGATGGATCGGGTCGGTTTCGCCGGCTTCAAACTTGCCCTGTTCGACCAGCTTGGCGATGCGCTCGGTGCGCGTCAGCACGTTGCGGTGACCAGCGAGAGAACCCGAACTGCGAAGACTGCGATCAATGCTCATGGCGATACCCGTGATTCGTTAACTCGTTAACTCGTGAATTCGTTGACTCGGCATTCCGAGTTTGCTACCCGCCCGTGTACTTCTCCGGGTAGGTATCCGACCAGTCCGACCAGCCCCGATGCTCCAGCTTCCACGCACGGCCAAGCGACCGCAGCAGATTCTGGTATTCCTCCGCCCGCGGGTCGGAGTAGGGCTTTTCAAACCCCTTCAGGGCGATCAATCGAATCCGACCATTGTTACCGCCCACGATCGCCACGTCAACCCCGTTTCGACGCAGGAACGTGGCGGCACGCTCGGCCTCGGACCGATAACGGGCGGGCATCGTTTCCAGGCAGTAGTAGTTCAGCCCCGGCACACGATCGCCATTTTTCACGATGGGGGGCTGTTTGGCTGCCGCGTGGGATACGCCAGCCCCGCTGGTGGTATGTACCTGACTGAGCAGCATCGAATCGACGTTGGTGCGGCGTAATTCCGCCATTTTCTGCTGAGAGCGTTGACCCGCGGCACTCAGATCGGCTGGCGGCTGTTGGCGGGCACCCATGCGATACGCCAGGATCGGTACCGCGATGGCTCCCACAATCAGCACCAGCCACATCGCGCGCGGCATCGACCAGCGGCTCGATTCACCCAACCAAGCCATCGCCACCGACGTGCCCCCGGTCTGTGGCTTGCCGCGAGCGTGGGCCGGCTCATCCGTGCTGCTTTGATTGTTCCACCAACCCGGTGTCTGCGTGGGGGATGGCTCATCCTTGTCGCGGGGGCGAATCACTTCAAACAGGTTCGATTTGCGTGCACTCATTATCAGGCGCATCCGTGCTTGGAGGCAATCATTTTACCGCAGAGACCGCAGAATGCGCAGAGAGATTCATCGGTTTTGTTCACTGATTCACCCCTTTGAAAAACATGCTTTGTGTTCTCTGCGATCTCCGCGGTTAACCACCGGTTCCCGTTCCCGTGGCAATCACACTTGCCACCGCGTGCTGCTCCGTGTGGGTCAGACTGACGAACCACCCGGTAATCAGCTTCTGTGTAGCCAGACGCTCGACCTGCCCGGAAACTTTCAGGCAAGGTTCGCCGGACGGTTTTCTAACCACTTCCACATCCGTCCAGGCGATGCCATCCCGCCAGCCGGTGCCGAGCGCCTTCAAAGCTGCCTCCTTCGCGGCGAAGCGGGCGGCGTAGTGTTCGAAGCGACGCCGATGACTCGCCTCACAGTACGCCTGCTCACCAGGCGTGAAGCAGCGATCGCGGAATCGTT
>JANQFT010000194.1 GCA_028277685.1 Phycisphaeraceae bacterium | reverse complement strand
AGCTGCGACCTGACGGCCGCGGCTGACCTTTCATCAAAACCCTATTTTTAAAGGAACAAACAAATGTCGACCCACGATCACGATAGAAAGCCCCGGGCTTCCGCCCGGGGGGTTCCAAGGAAGGAAACCGGGGACTTAGAAATACCCGCCGCGATCGCTGATTTCTTCAGCACTTAAACCCGCGTCAACCCATTCCTTGATTTCGCCTTCGTTTTTTTCGATCTGCTCAGCACGTTCGAGCACGGCCATGGCCGCCTTGCGGGGGATGACCAGGGCACCATCGATATCGGCAAACAGGATATCACCGGGTTTGATCACCACGCCGCCCACGCACACGGGAATTTGGTAGCCGGTCATCTTCGCGTGGCTGAGGGCACCGGTGCTGGTGCGGTAGCGGTACCAGATGTTGAACTCCTGTTCGAGGATGTCCTTGGTATCGCGGATGCCACCATCGATGATCGCCCCTCGGCAGCCGCGCTTCATTGAAGCGCGCGTCATCACACCACCCCAGTGCGAGGTGATCTCGCTGCCGTTGGCGTTCCACAGACACACGTGATGAGGTTTGATGTCATCGAGCATTTCCACCCGCGCGTCGAGTTCACCACTGAGCGTGGGGTCGGTGGTCGAACGAATGGTGAACGCCTCGCCGCACAGCACCATTTCATCGCGCAACGGATGAATCTCCGGCGGAAGTGCCTGATTGGGCAGGCACATTTCGCGCAATACATCGTTGATCGCACCGCTGTACAGCTTCTCAAACCGCGGGATCATTTCCTCGATCGGAATGCTCAACTCGAAATCGTTCGGCGCTTCACGAAGCTGCGCCAGCTTGTCGGTTTTCATTAGATCGCTCATTCGCGTTTCTCCTTGAAGTTTGCTTAGGCGCCCATACCGCCGTCGACGTAGAGGTCCGCCCCGGTGATGTATGCGCCAGCCTCGCTGCACAGCATCACCACGGTCGGTGCGCATTCATCCGGGCTGCCCCAACGCCGCAGGGGAATACTCTGGTGCAACTCTTTGCTGTATTGAAGACGTTGTAGCGCTTCGGCATTGCGGTCGGTGTTGATCACGCCGGGGGCGACGTTGTTGACGGTCACGCCGAACTCCCCCAGTTGCTTGGCGAGATTCTTCACCACGCTCAGCAACGCGCACTTGCTGGCGGCATACGGCACCATGCGCTTGTGCGGCTTCACCTGCTGCACGCTGCCGATGTTCACGATGCGGCCCCAACCTCTATCGCACATGCCGGGGGCTGCCAACTGCATCAGGCGGAAACCCGACCATAGATTGGTAGCCATCTGTCTATCGAAATTCTCGCGCGACACGTCCAACCAATCTTCCTGGATCTGAATGGACGTGTTGTGCACGAGGATGTCGAGTGGGCCGAGCGCTTCAACCGATTCGTGGTAGACACGTTCGACGGCATCACCATCACCAAGATCGCCCTGCACGATGGTGGTGTTCACGCCGTGCGCAGCGCACGCATCGGCGGCGCTTCTGGCTTTGTCCTCCGCGCCGACGTAGTTGATGGCCACATCTGCGCCGAACTCCGCCAGGGCGATGGCGATCGATCGGCCAATCCCTCGGCTCGAGCCGGTGATCAGTGCCTTACGGCCTGACAAATCAAACATGTCCTTGAACGTACTCATGCTTTCATCCCTGCCGCTTCAAGCACCCAGTCGCGCACGACCGGGGTTTGCTTACCGGCTACGAGTTGATCGTTTTCGACAAAACCATCTTCCGTGCGATCGCGCAGTTCATTGACGAGGCGTGTGCGCCAGACGTTGATTTCATCCACACGGTCGGCATGGTTGATCAGATTCTGTTTTTCCTGCGGGTCGGCTTCAAGGTCGAAGAAGAACGCTTCGCCGCTGACTGTGCACCAGGCGTACTTGCGTTTGCCATCGGTGACACATTGCCATGGGCCGATGGGGCCTTGATTCTGCTCGCAGTGCACATGGGTGCGCCATTCGGGTGATTCACCGCGCACCAGCGGCATCATGCTTTGACCTTCGACTGTATCCGGGATATCAAGCCCGGCCATCTCCATCACAGTGGGCATGATGTCGTGCAGGGCGACCGGCGCATCACACACCTGACCACGCGGATGGTCACTTCCAGGTGTGTTGACGATCATGGGAATGCGCAGCGAACCTTCGAACGGACAGCTCTTGCGGTACAGGCGATGGTCGCCCAGCATCTCGCCGTGGTCGCTGGAGAAGATGATGATTGTGTTGTTCATCTGCCTGAGTTGTAACCAGCGAATCATGCGGCCGATCTGGAAGTCGAGGTGTGCCAACTGCGCGAAGTAGCCGCGCCGTGCGCGGTCGCTCAAACGCTTGCTCATAACAC
>JANQFT010000167.1 GCA_028277685.1 Phycisphaeraceae bacterium | reverse complement strand
CCTGTATCAGCGCGATACGTTTGACATCGACACGTTGCTGGCGATGGTCACCGTTAACGGCATGCGCGGGTTGCAGCTTGACGCGGATGACGCGACGTTCAAAGTGGATCGTCATCCGGGTATCATCGCGGTGCGCTATGATGCATCGTCACCCGTGGATGCTTTGCAGCAAGTACTCAGCAGCAGGCAGCAACCGGACATCGCCGTGGTGTGCGAGGCGGGTTGAACACAGGTTGGAGATCAGGGCATGAAACACTTGGGATACATCGGCATGGGCATCATGGGGCGGCCGATGGCGTTGAATCTGCTGAAGGCCGGCTACAAGGTGACCGTCTGGAACCGCACGAAAGCGAAGGCCGACGACGTGCTGGCCGCAGGCGCAGGTTGGGCAGATTCACCCGCGGATGTTGCCCAGCAATGCGAAGCCGTCTGCGTGAACGTCACGGATACGCCCGATGTGGCGTCGATCATCTTCGGCAAGCAGGGCATTGTGGAAGGGAACCCCGGTGATACGGCCGGCATGGTGGTGATCGATCATTCCACTATCAGTCCCGCTGCGACCCGCGACTTCGCCAAACGTCTGCACGCGTATGACATCGACATGCTCGACGCGCCGGTCAGCGGGGGTGATGTGGGGGCACAGGCCGGCACGCTGTCGATCATGGTGGGGGGTGAAGCGGAAACGTTCGAACGATGCCTGCCGATCTTCCAGGCGGTGGGCAAGTCGATCACCCACGTGGGACCAGGCGGTGCCGGTCAGGCATGCAAGGCGTGCAACCAGGTGTTGTGTGCCCTCAACCTGTTGGGTGCATGCGAAGCGATGGCGTTGGCGAAATCGCAGGAGCTTGATCTGGCGAAGATGATCGAGGTGACCAGCGCCGGTGCGGGTGGTTCGTGGCAACTGGCCAACCTTGGCCCCAAGATAGCCGCGGGCGACCTGGCCCCGGGGTTCATGGTCGATCTGCTGCTGAAAGATCTGGAAATCGTGCGTGCGGCTGGTCGTGATGGTCAGCTTGCCATGCTCGGTACCGACACTGCGACGAACCTGTTCCGTGCTGCCTCGAATGCCGGGCTGGGCAGCGAAGGCACGCAAGCATTGAGCGCAATCATCGCGCGACTCAGTGACACAAAGTCCGGTGATGATTGATGTGCATCAAGGTTTACGATGCGGATCGTGCCTATCATCTATGAACACGAACCGCAGAGATCGCGGAGAACGCAACGCGTGAGTTTGACTACGGCTATGGTCATGCAACAACACACCAGATATCTCTGCGCCCTCTGCGTTCTTTGCGGTTGCCTTCTGGTTGGCTGCGAGCGCGAAGAGATCAAACGCTATCAGGTGCCGCGTGAACAAACCCCCGTCACCGAACCAACCACGCAGGATGATTACCACGATCACGACCACGCCCCCCGCATGACCTACACCGTGCCGGACGATTGGCAGGACACCGGTGCGGCGCACATGCGCGTGGCGAGTTTCAAAGCCGGTGATGGCGCCGACGCAGTACAGGTCAGCATCACCACGTTTGCCGGCGATGTGGGGGGCATGGCGGCCAACGTTACCCGATGGGCACGACAAGCCGGTGCCACCCTCGCCCCCGGAAGTGATCCGGCAGACCTCGCCAAACCCTTCGAACAGAACACCGATTATCAGTACGTCGATCTCACCGGCACCAACGGGCGACTTTATGTGATTCTCATTCCGCATCGCGGGGCCACGTGGTTCATCAAAATGACCGGTTCCACGGAAGGGGTCGACGCGCAGCTTGGCAACTTGCGACAGTTCGTGCGCACAGTGCAGTTCGTGACAGATCACAAGGGAGGGGCCGAGTGACGGACCAGCCGGGCAGCACATGGCGCACGTGGATGGGACCGCTCGCTTCGTTGAAGTTGACCGTGGTGCTGATCGTGTTGGCGATCATCCTGGTGTTCGCCGGTTCGCTTGCGCAGACCAAGGCCGGCATCTATCAGGTGCTGCATCAATACTTCCGCACGTTCATCGCATGGATCGACCTGGATGTGTTCAACATCCTGCTGCCTTTCCAATTGGACTTCTCGCTATCGATCCCCTTTCCGGGGGGCTGGGCCATCGGTGGGGCGATGCTGGCGAACCTGATCGCGGCGCACCTCGTGCGGTTCAGGCTGAGTGCCAAACGCAGCGGCATCCTGCTGATCCACGTGGGACTGATCATCCTGTTGATCGGCGAACTGGTGACCGGCCTGGCTGCGGTCGAAGGCACCATGCTCATTCCCGAGGAGGGTTCGTCCAATTACGTCGAACACATCAATTACAGTGAGCTGGCGATCATCGATCGCAGCTCCGACACCACCGATGATGTGGTCGTGATTCCCGGATCGTTCGTGCAGCGTGCCGCCCGATCGCAATCGCCCATCACACACGACCTGTTATCCGTGGATGTGCGCGTATTGAAACACATGCCCAACGCCGCCATCGTCAACCAGATCATGCCCGGCATGCCCACAGTCAACGTCGGCCACGGCACCAGGTGGGGCGTCATCGAACAGCCCACGGTCAGTGGGGTCGATCCCAATCAGCGTGTGAACCAACCCGCGGCGTTCGTGGAACTGCTTCACAAAGACACCGGCGAATCAATCGGCACGTACCTGTTGTCGGCCGCATTCAGCCAGGTGGGGCCGCAGGCGTTTACGTTAAATGGTAAGACCTTCCACCTCGCCTTGCGGTATGCCCGCACGTACAAGCCGTACACCTTACAGTTGATGGACTTCAAGCACGACCGTTACATGGGCACCGACATTCCCAGCAACTTCTCCAGCCGCGTGCGACTGATCGACCCCACGCGCAACGCCGACCGCGAAGTACTGATCTACATGAACCATCCGTTGCGCCACGCCGGCGAAACGTTCTACCAGGCGTCGTTCACTTCAGATGAGAAAGCGACCGTGCTGCAGGTGGTGCGCAACCCGGGTTGGCTGTTGCCGTATGTGTCGAGTGCGATCATCTCACTTGGATTGGCGGTGCAGTTTGTGATTGGTCTTGCCCATGCCGCACGGAAGGAGCGTGCGGCATGAAGTGGATCACGCCCGGCATTCTCGCACTGGTGTTAGTGGTGTTGGCCATCGGGATGACGGTGGGGCGTGCCCCGCGCATTGTGGGTGAGATGGACCTTGCCGCGTTCGGAAAAATCACCGTGGTCGATCGTGGTCGCGCCAAACCGCTTGATACCCTGGCCCGCACCACGCTTTTGCTTTGCAGCGACCGTTCCTCATTCAAGGATGCACAGGGCCAACGGCATCCCGCGATCAGGTTCCTGGCTGATGCGATGACCGCATCACTGTCCGACCCGGATACCACGGCCGTGTCTGATACACATCCAGTGTTCCGTATCGAGAATGAGCAACTGCTCGTGGTGCTCGGTTTGCCGGAGCGCGATGGTTTTCGCTACAGCGTGGATGAGATGCGACCGAAGTTCCCGGCTTTGGCGCAGCAGGTTGAACTTGCCCGGCAGGTTGATTCCAAGCGACATACGCGTTTCCAGAAAGCAGTCATGGAATTGGCGGGCAAGCTGAATCTGTACACTTCCCTGGTGCAGTGGCAGGTTCCGCTTTCGGTGCCGCCGTCGGAAGCGGGTGGCGAATGGCGCTCGCTGTTCGATGCTGCCCATGCCGGGCAACTTGTAGACCATGCCGATGTCGGCGTGAAATCATTCGCCGCCATACTGAATAGTTACGCCGCCAACGATGTTGCCGCCTTCAACCAGGCCGTCGCGCAGCATCGTTCGCTGGTGGCCTCGATTGATGTCGGTTCCACGCGACGGGCCAGCGTGGAATATCTGTTCAATCGTGCAGATTTGTTTGGTCAATCCAGCGCGCTGTACGTGTTGATTTTCATCGTGGGTTGCGTGTCGTGGTTGTTTGCCCGTCAGACACTTGGTCGCGCCGCCGTCATCATGTTGATCGCCACGTTGCTGATTCATACGGCGGCTTTGATCATTCGCATCTACCTGCAGGGACGCCCGCCGGTGACGAACTTGTATTCCTCGGCCATCTTCATCGGCTGGGGTTGCGTCGTCTTTGGGCTGATCATCGAACTGTTCCAACGCAATGCCATCGGCACGGTGATTGCCGCAGTGATTGGTTTTGTCACGCTGCGCATCGCGCACTTCCTCAGCCTGGACGGTGACACCCTCGAAATGATGCGTGCCGTGCTCGACACCAATTTCTGGCTCGCCACACACGTGATCACCATCACGCTGGGATACAGCGCCACGTTCATCGCAGGTTTGCTTGGTGTGATCTTTATCCTGCGCGGTATGTTCACGCCCACGCTTGGCGAAAAGAGTGAACGCTCGCTGGGACTGATGATCTACGGCACGGCGTGCTTCGCGCTGTTGCTCAGTTTCGTCGGCACGGTGCTGGGTGGCATCTGGGCGGACCAATCGTGGGGACGATTCTGGGGATGGGATACGAAAGAGAACGGCGCACTGATCCTGGTGCTATGGAACGCGCTCATCCTTCACGCAAGATGGGACCGCCTGATCGCTGCGCGCGGCATCGCAGTGTTGGCGATCGTGGGCAACATCGTCACGGCCTGGTCGTGGTTCGGCGTGAACCTGCTGGGCGTGGGCCTGCACTCATACGGCTTCCTTGAAGGCGGCTGGTTCTGGCTGTACCTGTTCGTGGGGATCAACCTGTCACTGATTCTGATGGGCATACTGCCGAGGAAGTACTGGTGGAGCTACGACGTTCGTGCGGTGCAGGCAGATGAATCACCAATCCCCTCTTCCCCCAAGGGAGAGGGCTAGGGTGAGGGTGAAATGAGAAAATCACCCACGAGTTCTGCTTCGCCATCAACAGCCCGTTTCGCCCGCCGTTTCTTCCGCAAGCCCGCAGAAGAACTGGCTGCTGCATTGCTTGGCCAAACACTCGTGCGCATCACCGATGATGGTCAGCGCTTCGCCGGTGTGATCGTTGAAGTTGAAGCGTACCTTGGCGTTCCCGATCTGGCGGCCCACACCGCGCACGGCCGCCGCACCGAGCGCAACGAAAGCATGTACGCCGATGGTGGTACCGCTTATGTCTATTTCACGTATGGCATGCATCATTGCATGAATGTGGTGGCCGACCATGTCGACACACCCACCGCATGTCTGATCCGTGCGCTGGAGCCGACCGAAGGCATCGAGCAAATGCGGACCAATCGTGCGGGCAAGATCAAACGCGACCGTCTGAAAACCAC
>JANQFT010000053.1 GCA_028277685.1 Phycisphaeraceae bacterium | reverse complement strand
CCATCGTGCGCAAGAACGCGCCGCATCATACGATCATCGCCAGCGGCGGGGCGTACATGTTGGCGTGGGAACTGCCCAAGGTGGTGCCGCATACCGATCGCAATGTGATCTGGGCCATCCACTGGTACGAGCCTTCACCGTTCACCCACCAGGGTGCGAACTGGATGAAAGATTGGTACCGCCCGCTGCGCGATGTGCCGTGGCCATTGACAGCGGAAAACGTGAAGCTGGCGCAGCAGCGCGTGTTGCCGAATGACCGGGCGACGGAGAAGGCGAAGAAAGCACTGGCCGGTCAATTGAAGAGCGGTTGGGGCACGGAGGAGAACACCGCCAGGCGATTCGCGCCGGTGGCTGAGTGGTCGAAGAAATACAACCGGCGCATCGTGATCGGCGAATTCGGCGTGTACACCAAGTACGCCCCGCGCGACAGTCGCCTGCGTTACCTGAAGCACTTCGCCGAAGAGGCCGCCAAGCATGGTTGGGGCTGGAGCAAGTGGGACTACTGCGGTGCGGGGTTTGAGATTGTCGAGAACCCCAAAGCCCCCAGTGGTCAACGCACACTGGACCAGGATGTGCTGGATGCGCTGGGGTTGAAGCCACGCAAATGAATTGAGCAACGGGAAGCCCGGCACGGAAGTGTCGGGCTTTTTTCATGCGTCCGGTGCGAACAGCCAGGTGAGAATGCCCAGCGTACCCGGTGGCAGGGCAAGCAGGGTCATGAAGATCGTCCACTGCGTGGAGTCGAACTCGACCAGTGCATCGATGAGAATGGTGTATTCACCGCGCACGATCCATGCGACCGCCTGCGCGTACACCACCACGCCGGCAGCGGCCATCATCATGCCGGTGAAAAACACCATGAAACTGAGCAGCATGACCAGACCGGCGAACATGATGCCCACACCCACCATGATCACCAGCGCTGCGCCGATGAGAACCGTAGGGCGAAACATGCCTGGCAACGCTGCCTGGGTGTAAAGAAAAGCACGATGGGGAACGCTGAGCGTGGCTTCCTGCTCGTCTTCGTCCACTTCCACGATGCCGACTTCCGCCTCGTGCTGCTTGCCGGTGAGCAGATCGACGCCGCATGTCACACACAGTTGGGCCAGCATGTCGTATTGCTTACCGCAGCAGGGGCATGTTCGATGCTTGGCCATGGCATGATTTTACCCGCGAATCGCGTTGAGTCGGTATAATCAATTGCGACATATCCATTGATTCGCAACAGGGGTCAAATCATGAAGTGGCTATTCGTTGTGCTTGTTGTTGGCGTGGCGGCGATCATCATCATGATGAACCAGGGCGTGTTCACACCCACAGACCCGAAAATTCAGATGGAACAATTCACATCCCAGGTGAAACCCGGCATGACCTGGCAGCAGGTGATGGACATCCAACCGCCGCGCAAGGTGATGGAATTGATGCAAAGCGAGTTTGATGTTCGCCCGGTATCACCCAGGCCGTTCGACGCAGACACGTTCGCCAAGTGGGTGGGCGATGGCGGGTTGAAGGTCGGATTTGTGTTTCCTTACAAGTTTTCCGAGGCGTATGCCGTGGAAATCTGGTTCGATGGCAACGGCAAAGTGACCGGTCTGCACGAGCCAGTCACCATGGGCAAACTGCTCGAGGGAAATTTGTTTCAGTGATGTCGTGTGGGCTTGCCTGTTGCTTTGGGGGGATGGTTGCTAAGCTGGCGGCATGTCGCTGATGCTTGGTGAAATCGCGCTGTCGCAGTTGCCCGGGCAACTTTGGCATATCTTCTATTACATCGTCTCACCGTTGCTGATGCTGATCGGCCTGGGTTGTCTGATCCAACGGAAGCTATCGCTGGATATGCCCACGCTCACGCGGTTGAACTTCTACTTCGTGGTGCCGGCGGTGATTTACTTCAGCGTGGTCACCAGTACGTTGCGACTGGCGGATGTGGCGGTGGTGATGGGCTTCCACCTGGTGTTGATCGTATTGTTGAGCGCGGCGGCGCTTTCGCTTGGCTTGATCCTTGGCGTAGCGCGCGATCGGCTGTGTGCCCTGCTGATGACCGTGATGTACTACAACAGCGGCAACTACGGCTTGCCTCTGCAGGACCTGGCCTTCCGACAGATGGGACGCAACGTCGACGCGACCGGCCTGCAGGTCTTCGTGATGATCCTGCAGAACTTCAGCGGTTTCACTGTGGGTATTCTTCTGGCTGCGGCAGGGGGAACTTCCGGGAGCGATCGGCATTGGCGGCAGAACCTCTTGCACATCATCAAGTTTCCGCCGATCTACGCGCTGGCGGCTGGCCTGATCACCGCGCAGGTACGCAACCTGCTGGGCGATGATGCGGTCAAGGCGGCCGGTGCGCTCGAGCCGTTCTGGGATGTGGTGGTCCACACGCGCAGTGCATTCGTCGCGATCGCCCTGGTGACGCTCGGGGCGCAGCTCGCGCTGGTGAAGTCACATGATGGGCCGCGCTATCCGGTGACGTTGTCGGTGGTATTGCGGTTGCTGGTGGCACCGGCGGTGGCATTGGGATTGTTGTACCTCGCGCATGTCTTCATGCCCGGCACCATCACGCCGTTCGTGGGGCAGGTGTTGCTGATCAGCGCCGCCACCCCCACGGCTGTGAATGCGATGCTGCTCTGTCTTGAGTTCAACAACCACCCCGACTACCTTGCGCGTGCGGTGTTCTATTCGACCACGTTGTCGCCGCTCACGGTCACCCTCACCATCTTCGCCGCCCAGAGCGGTATGTTTGCCCCGCTGGTGATTGCATAACTGTAGGTCCGGGCCTGCCCGGACATGATGTGTATCACATTGGAACTTGTCGGGGCAGGCCCCGACCCACAAGGATTGATGTATGCCTCGACGCCACACTGCTGTCTCCATCGAAGCCGACGCCTTTCATATCAACGGTCAACCGACGTATGCCGGTCGTGAATGGAACGGCCACAAGATCGAAGGCCTGCTCATGAACAGCCGCATGGTGCAGGCGGTCTTTGATGATTTGAATCCCGAGACGCGCAACCGATGGGATTATCCCGATGGGTCATGGAATGCGGACCGAAATACCGATGCATTCATTGCCGCGATGCCTGTCTGGCGCGAGCATGGTTTGATCGGCATCGCCTTCAACCTTCAGGGCGGCAGCCCCGAAGCGTACAGCAGTAGTCAGCCCTGGCACAACAGCACGTTTAGAGCGGACGGCTCACTACGCCCTGATTACATGGCGCGACTGACCCGTGTGCTCGATCGCGCGGATGAACTGGGCATGGTCGTGATCCTTGGCCTGTTCTACTTCGGGCAGGATGAACGACTGACCGATGAAGCTGCGGTGATCGCTGCCACAGACAACGCCTGCAATTGGCTCTGCGAGAACGGGTATACGAACGTCATCATCGAAATCGCCAACGAAGTGAACGTGCCGAAGTATGAGCACGAAATTCTCTGTCCGCCGCGCGTGCATGAATTAATCGAGCGCGTGCAGCAGCGAACCGAAGGCAAGCTGCTGGCCGGCACATCGATGGCGGGTAACTCGATTCCGCCGGGCAACATCATTGCCGCCAGCGATTTCCTGTTGCTGCACGGCAACGGTGTGGGTGCTAAGTGTACCGAACGCGGCAAAGGCAACCCGGATCGCATTCGCGAAATGGTCGACACCTGCCGCGCGAATTCAGCCTACCGGGGACAGCCCATCCTGTTCAATGAAGATGATCACTTCGACTTTGATGATGCCGATAACAACATGATCGGTGCTGTCAGTCGATACGCCGGCTGGGGCCTGTTCGACTGGCGCTGGCCCGATGAAGACTTTGATCATGGTTACCAGTCCATGCCCTGCAACTGGCAGATCAGCAGCCCCCGGAAAAAGGGGTTCTTTGATCTGTTGAAAGAGATCATGGGCGGGTGAATGGAAAAAGCCCACGTATGGCCATGCGTGGGCTTTGGGGTGTCAATTGCGGGGTGTGCGTCGCTCAGAACGAGGCGCTCATATCGACTTTCGCCTTCCGCACTTTCTTGGGCTTGCGGCCCTTGCTCTTGGCGGCGAGGTCTTTGAGTAACTTCTCAAACTTCGCCCGCGGTGTGGGGATTTTGATCGGCTCGTTCAGTACGCCACTCATTAACATGGCGTTGCCGAGTTCCAGCCCCTTGATGCCTTCGGACGCATGGGCGACCAGCAGGCTGGCATCGTTGGCGAGGATGGCCTTGATGAACTGTTCGGTGACCTTGCGGTGACCGCCGCCTTTACCGCCGGGTTGAACGGTCATGGTATCGCAGGCGACGTTGCCAAATGATTCTTCGGTGCCGTAGCAGAACTCGACGATATCCTGGTGTGAACGGGTCAGTTCGACCTTGCCTCCACCGAGGGTCACGATCTTGCCCTTGGTGCCAACGATTTCCAGACGGTTGGTGCCAGGTGAGTCGCCGGTGGTGGTGATGAACACGCCGGTCGCGCCGTTGGGGTATTCCAACATGGCGGTCACATCATCTTCCACTTCAATGTCGTGGTACTTACCGAGGCCCACGTTGGAGATGACCTTGTTGGGCGTGCCGCAGAACCAGGTGATCAAATCGAGGTTGTGCGGGCATTGGTTGATCAGCACGCCGCCGCCTTCGCCGGCCCATGTAGCGCGCCAGCCGCCCGAATCGTAATAAGCCTGGCTGCGGAACCAGTTGGTGATGATCCAGCAGACGCGGCGGAGTTCGCCGATTTCACCGCTGTCCATCACGCGCTTGATGAACTGCCAGTTGGCGTGCGTGCGCTGGTTGAACATCGCACCCCAGATGGGCTTTTTCTTCATTCTGGCGAATGCTTTGTTCACCTTGTCCGCAGCCGCGGCGGTCACGGCCACGGGCTTCTCGCACAAAACGTGGATGCCCTTCTTGAACGCAGCCAACGTCAGCGGCGGGTGATCGTAGTGGGGCGTGGCGATGAGGATCGCATCCACTGTCCCGCTGTTGATCAGGTCCAAGCCTTCAGCGAACTGTTCGCAGTTTTCGAGCTTGTCGCCCCGGGCGAGCATTTCCGGATCGTGATCAGCGACGGCGGCAATGCGGCAGCCGGGTATTTCGTTGATGTAGCCGATGTGATTGCTGCCCATGTTGCCCAGGCCAATCACACCCATGCGTACTTCTTTCATGACCAAAACGCTCCGTTGGTGAGAAATTCGGTATGCCGGTCAGTTATAGCAGGTGGTCTTGGGGATTCAAGGTGGGTTGGTCCATTGAATTGCAGGAAAATCACAACTGGCGGCACGCAACTGAATGGGGTAGGTTCGAAGATACGCAAGTAAGAGGTTGGGCATATTTCCGTAGCGCCTGGAGTTTTGTCATCCGATGGTTATGCATCACCCGATCAGTCGACACCACGCGAGTGATTTGGCGTTTCCTGATGAGAAGAGGCCGCTCGCTGGGCGCGCAGTATTGCCCATCTCGCGCGGTATCGACCATGCCTGCACCCTGTTCTGGGATGACCTGCCTCAAACGACAGCGCAGGCGTGGCTGCGCATTGTCGTGGCGGTGGATCATCGTCAGCCGCATCAGGTGGCGGTAAGCCATCCGGTGACAGGCGATCAACTTGGCGTCATGGATGTGCTGTACAGCGGGGCGGGGCAGGTGTTCGAGTTACCGCTGACGAACGCGCAGGTTGAGGTGGCGGTGCGCGATGGTCTGTCACTGTCGTTGGTGAACGATGCTGACCCGTTGTGGATGGTGGGGTGTGATGCAGGTAGCTCCATGGTGGTGATGCCGCATATCCTGTTTGCATCGCCTGCGTCAGCGGATGTGGATCAGTTTCTGTCTTTATTCTGCTCGACCGCCACGCTGCAGCCGTGCGATTGGATGGAGGCATGCGTACTGGATGGCCTGTGCGATTGGGCAAGACTCGGACATGCGCCGGCAACGCATGCGCTAAGCGATCATCTGGATATCTACTTCTTGCCCGATGGTGAGTTTCGTCGCGAAGATATCTTCGGCAAGCCGGCCGACAACGTGGCGTGCTCCGAAGAAAACCATGGCCCGTTTGCCGCCCTGGCGATCGAGCGACCGGATCATCCAGCCCTGCGTCTGGCGCGACGGGCTTTCGATGATCAGTGTCATCCAAACGTTGATGCGGTGTCCGGTGGATGCCAGGTGGCCGAAACTTCCTACAGCGTGGCGCACGTGATGGCCGCCATAGCGATGCATGCGGGTGATGAAGAACTGTTGCCACGCGCGGTCCATCAGTTGCGTGTCAATCGTGAAATGCTGGTCACGGATGATGCGCTTTGGTTGCGGCATCGGCACGATACCGGTGAATGCATGTTTGATAGCTGGTCGCGTGGGGTGGCGTGGTACTTTCTGGGCTTAGTGCGGACGTTGGCAATCATGGATACTTGCGATCGTCCGGCTGACCTGTTGGCTGAAGCAGAGCGCATGGCCGCGTGGGTGACCCAGCATCGTCAACCCGATGGTTTGTGGTCGGTGTTTCTGAAAGAGGAAGACTTGCTGCCGGATACCTCCGGTTCAGCGGGTATTGCGGCAGCCCTGGCGATCGCGGTCAAGCATCAGATCATCGAGGCGAAGCATACGGACGTGGCTCAATCTGCCTGTAAGACGTTGATGACATATCTCACCCCGGACGGTTGGCTGAGGGGCGTGGCCCAAAGCAACAAGCGGGAAACGCATGCCATGGACATCCAGCGGGCGCGGTACCGTGTGATCGGGCCTTGGGGAATGGGACTGCTGGCCCAGGCTCTGGCGGCGCTGACTGATTGACACCGACGCGTTTCATCAGATCAATTCATGATGGGGTGATGTGCACCATTTCACGGAATACTTTTTGCATGCGGTCGGTCAGGGCGCGGTGTGGCTTGCCCCATGGATCCTGCAGACCCGTGTGTTGGCGACGCGGTTCGATCGACTGGTATTGATCCATGTATCCGCACCAGAACCAGCCGACGATGTGTGGGCAGGCCAGGGCTGCGCGGGCGTACTGCTCGAACGCACCAGCGCGGGCAGCTTGTGATTTGACCCGCACACCGCAGGGGCGAGGCATCTCGTCAGTAGCCAGGGCGTAACATGAATCGGCCAACAGAATCGGTTTGCCCGAACGTTTGTGCCAGCGATCAATCATCGGGGCGTGATCGCGCCACATGCCGTAGAGTTGCACGCACAATACATCGATGTGCCTGGCTGCGGCATCGAGTACTTCATCCGGAATGCCGCGGTTACCTTCGAACGTTTCGCCCAGAATCAGATGTTGATCATCGTGATTGCGAATCGCGTTGGTGCAACAGGTGTAGTAATGATCGGCAAGCAGGGCGACGAACGCGCGATCATCTTCCATTGCTCGAGTATGGTCTGCGGGCAGGTTATCAACAAGTATACGATCGTTGAGCAGTGCGTCGAAATTTTCTGCGTTGGTGCCGTAGGTGGTGTTGAAGGTTTC
>JANQFT010000645.1 GCA_028277685.1 Phycisphaeraceae bacterium | reverse complement strand
CGATCGAACGAGAGAATCGCAACATGAACAAATTCCTTGAGCAGGCGTGAATAACAACAACGGCTGCCGAACGACTCGCAGCCACGTGCACTCGCACTCTTCCTGCTCTCGGATCACCTTCCCATTCCCTTGCACTGCGCAATCACACAGCACAATCATCGCCCACGGGGGCAATGCTCCATGTTCGATGCGTCTCTGTGTTCTCTTCCGGGCGGGGGACGGAGCGAACTCAATCGCTTCCGCACCTCATACATACCACGCCAGATCGCTCGGTCAAGTGAGAATTCATAAACATCCGCATCATTCCCACTCCCCATAAGTCACCACATACATCCGGTTTACTGCGATTTCGCCAAGGCCTGATCGAGGTCGGCAATGATGTCCACTGCATCCTCCAATCCGACGCTCACGCGGATGTAGTCATCACCGATGCCGCACGCTTTCAGTTCCGCTTCGGTCTGCTGGCTGTGCGTGGTGCTGGCCGGGTGGATGACCAGCGTCTTCGCATCGCCGATGTTCGCCAAGTGGCTGGCCAGGTGACACGCCTCGATGAACTTCTTGCCCGCCGCGCCACCGCCCTTGATGCCGAAGCCGAGGATCGACCCGCAGCCATCCGGCAGATACTTCTGCGCGTTCGCATGATCGGCATGCGATGCCAGCCCCGGATAGTTCACCCAATCCACTTTCACGTGACCTTCCAGGAACTGGGCCACCTTCTGCGCGTTCTCGCAGTGACGCGGCATCCGCAGATGCACCGTCTCCAACCCCTGCAACAACAGGAACGCATTGAACGGGCTGATACAACCACCCATGTCGCGCAGCCAGTGCGTGCGGCAGGTGATGATGTAGCACAACTGCCCCACCGCTTCGTGGAACACCGCGCCGTGATAAGAATCATCCGGCTTCATGAACTGCGGCCACTTCTCCGCATCGGCCGACCAATCAAAGTTGCCGCTATCGACGATGCAGCCACCGATGCTCGTGCCGTGTCCGCCGATGAACTTGGTGCAACTGTAGATGTTGATGTCCGTGCCGTGTTCAAACGGGCGAAACAGGATGGGCGTCATCACCGTGTTGTCGCAGATGACGGGCACCCCATGCTCGTGCGCCACATCAGCGATCGCCTGGTAGTCGTACACGCAATTCTTCGGGTTGGCCACGGTTTCGTAGTACACACAGCGCGTATTCGGCTTGATCGCTTCCGCGATCTTCCGGGGGTCGGTCATGTCAACGAAAGTGACGTCGATGCCGAGCCGCTTGAATGTCTGCCCGAACAGTGTGACCGTGCCGCCGTACAGCGCTTCAGCGCTGATGAAGTGTTGGCCGGCGTGACACAGGTTCAGAATCGCGGTGGTGATTGCCTGCTGCCCGCTACTCAGAGCCAACGCCCCGATGCCGCCATCCAGTGCCGCCATGCGCTGTTCGAACACATCCGTCGTCGGGTTCATCAGGCGGGTATAGATGTTGCCGAACTCTTTCAGCGCGAACAGGTCGGCTGCGTGCTGGGTGTCTTTGAACACGTAGCTGGTGGTCTGGTGGATGGGCACGGCGCGGCTGCCGGATGCATCGGGCTCGTGGCCGGCGTGAAGGGCCCGGGTACCAAGGCCGTAGTTCGGGGTATCGTTGGACATGATATTGACTCCAATCTTTTCTCGGCGAAGCCTATCCCAAGGGGCGTCACCTTTCAACGAAGATAGTGCGGTCCACGTTTGTTGACGCGGAATCGCGGAGAGCGCAGAGGCACGGAGGCGCGGAGACAGATTGGTGTGGGTTCAGCAGCCACACAAAGCCTTCCTCCGCGCCTCCGTGCCTCTGCGCCTCTGCGCTCTCCGCGATTTACCAGACACTTGGACGCACGCCCCATTCCCCGGCTATCATCTGCCACCCCCGGAATCGTGTCGGTGAGGATTGTCACAAGTCTCGTGTCTGGAGATCTCGCATCATGCATCCGCAAACGAAAGCCGTTCATACCGGCGTGTACGTCGATTCAGCATACAACTCGGTCACCACGCCCATCTATCCCAGCAGCAACTTCTACTTCGATGCCCTGGGCAAAACGCGCGGCTTCGACTACACCCGCACCGGCAATCCCACCCGTGGTGCCCTCGAAGAAAACCTGGCTGACCTGGAAGGCGGCAAACACGCGATCATCACCTCCACCGGCATGAGCGCGATCACCACCACGCTGTTCCTGCTGAAGTCGGGCGACCACGTGGTTGCCGGCAACGACATTTACGGCGGAACCTACCGACTGTTCAGCAGCATCTTCCCGCAACTCGGGGTGAACTTCAGCTTCGTCGATATGCGCGACCCCCAGAAGGTATCCGACGCGATCCAACCCGAAACGAAAATGATCTGGATCGAAACCCCCAGCAACCCGTTGCTGAACATCACCGACATCGCGGCAATCGCTGAACTGGCACGCAAGCACAACCTCATCACCGTGGCGGATAACACGTTCCTTTCGCCCATCTTCCAGCAACCACTCGCGCTCGGTTGTGATGTGGTGTTGCACTCGACCACCAAGTACATCAACGGTCACAGCGATGTGGTCGGCGGCGCCGTCATCACCGGTGATGATGAAATCGGCGAGAACCTCAAAGGCCTGTGCAACGCGCTCGGCACCGGGTGCAGTCCGTTCGATGCGTTCCTCGTCTTGCGCGGGGTGAAAACGCTGCCGATCCGCATGCAGGTGCATCAGCAGAACGCCACCACCCTTGCCCACTGGCTGGTCGAGCATCCCAAAGTTGATAAGGTCTACTTCACCGGCCTCGATACCCACCCGCAACGCGACCTCATCACCCAACAACAAACCGGTGACGGCGGCATGATCGCCTTCGAAATTGCCGCCGATCCATCGAAGCTCGACGCATTCTTCGGGGCACTCGATCTCTTCCTGCTGGCTGAATCACTCGGCGGGGTCGAATCGCTGATCGAACAACCCTGGACCATGAGCCACGCCAGCATGGGTGAAAAGGGATTGGCTGAATCCGGCCTGACCCCGCAAACCATCCGCATCAGCGTGGGCCTGGAACACCCCGACGACCTGGTCGCCGACCTCGAACGAGG
>JANQFT010000565.1 GCA_028277685.1 Phycisphaeraceae bacterium | reverse complement strand
CTGGTTTTGTGAATACGTCGATAGCGGACCTCTCTGGGGGCGGTTTTTTATGTTGATGCGAAAACAAGATGTGCCACAGAATCAATATGTACGCAGCGCAAAGTGGTAAATGCAATCATCTGCTCTTTGTGACCTCTGTATTTTCGTGGTGAATCTTTCTATCGGAGCCTACTACTATTCGCTGGATCATCAGGCGGGACGATTATCAACGGCGCTTCAGATCGCTTCGCCATCACTGAAGGTGGCGTGAACGTGTTCGTAGTGGTGAATGGCCCGAAGGATGCCGATCACGCCGGTGTGTGTGGTGCTGTAGCGTACGTACCTGCCGGATCGTTGGCTGTGAACCAGATCGTGGGCTTTGAGTTTGTTCAGGTGTTGACTGATTGCGTTGTGCGGTTGGCCCAGCAGGCGTTGCAGTTCCGTGACGGTGTAGGGACGCTGGGCGATCAGTTCGATGAGTTTCAGTCGCACGGGATGACCCAGCACACGCAACATGCCCGCCGAGCGTTGCATGGCCGCCATGCTGAGTCCGGAAAGAACCAGTCGTTTGGTCATGGAGTGTTTCCTGATTGTTGGTGTCTTGCTGCGTGCTCGCCTTGAGAGGCGCCGCATGGTCCGTGGTTGGATTCGCTGACAGACTAATTCACCATAGAGACACGGAGATCATTGAGGAGGGTGTTTCTGCTACTTGTCACATTATTCTGAGTTTGCTGTGTCTCTGCGGTTCATACTGATAGGTGCCCCTGGTTGAATATGTGTCGCGATACTTGAGTCCCGCAAGCATCCCGTGTGCAGAAATATGACATGGTGTCCAGAAGCCTCCAGCATTACAGCCCGCGATCGTCACCGCGCATCCATCATTCATTCTGTCATTACCTGCCATTCATCACCTGCCATCCTTCGCCCATCATCTGGTGCCCATCATCCATGCTTCACCATTCATCGTACTTGTCCTCATACCCTATCCCCTCGCGCGGCGGGCTTATATATCAATTTATCATGATACATGAGTATGTGTAATTTGGCCTATTTGGTGTAAGTGATTGAATGATATGGAGATGCGGCATGGAAATATGTTGCCGGACGGGTGGGTTACACTGGATGGTGTAAACTACCATATGCTAAACGTCGTCCCGTGGGATGGAATCATCATGCCGCGGGATGGTGGGAGGCATTGCCATGGCTGACACAATCGTCGAACAGGAACATGAGGCCGCCGCTGCTGAGCGGGATGCGAAGCTCGCGGCGGTGGCGGGACAGTTAGATGAAGCCCCGCCACAGGACATCCTGCGCTGGGTGCTCGACCACCATCCCGGTACCACATCGCTGGCGTGCAGTTTCGGCATGCAGTCAGTGGTGCTGCTTCACATGCTGCATGAGATGAATCGACTCGATGAGGTCGAGGTATTCTATCTCGACACTGGTGTGCTCTTTCAGGAAACGCACCAGACGCGCCTCCGTATTCAGGCCAAGTATAGTTTCCAGGCGGTGCGCGTTGCTCCCGAACTCACTTGGGAAGAACAACAGGCCAAGTACGGCGGCCACCTGTATGAACGTGGGGCCGATGGGGTCAACCAGTGTTGCGCCATTCGCAAGGTCGAACCCATGCGAAACTACCTGGCCGATCGTGGCGCGTGGATCACCGGCATGCGGCGACGCCACAACGATACGCGCAATCGTCTGCCGGTGGTGCTGTGGGATCAGGCGAACAACCTGGTGAAAGTGAACCCCGTGGCAGCTTTGGATGATGCCACGCTCTGGGGTTACATCAAGGCCAACGACGTGCCATACAATCCCCTGTATGATCAGGGCTATGGATCGATTGGCTGCAACACACCGGTCTGCACCCGGCCGATCAAGCCCGGTGAGGATCCGCGTGCGGGTCGCTGGGCTGGCATGGGCAAGACGGAATGTGGCATCCACGTGGATGGCCGCAGTGTCCGCTCGTTGGATAGTTCGCAGTTGTAGGGCAGAAGGTATTGAGGCAACGAGGCACGAAGGCACATAGGCGTCATCGAGTTGAACTGCTGATCATCTGTTTTCTCTGTGCCTCTGCGTCTTAGCGGTTCATTCACTAACTCAATAAAACTTAAGGACCCGTTTGGTCATGGCTCGCAGCAATAAACCCTCGAAAGTTGAAACCGCCAAGCAGAACAGTAATCACCTGCGCGGCACCATCGCCGAAGTGCTCGCATCGGATGCGGAGAAGTTCGAACACGATGATGTGCAGGTGCTGAAATTCCATGGCATCTATCAGCAGGAAAATCGTGACCTGCCTAAGGAAGATAAGGTCACATCCTTCATGATCCGCACGCGGCTGCCCGGTGGTCGCCTGACGCCCGACCAATACGTGCAGATGGATAATCTGGCCACGAAGTTCACCTACAACGATTCACTGCGCGTGACCACGCGCCAGGCGTTTCAGTTTCACGGTGTGGCGAAGGGCGACTTGAAACCGCTCATCGCCGCAATGAATGAATCACTGGTTTCCACCATCGCGGCCTGTGGTGATGTGGAGCGCAACGTGATGGCTTCGCCCGCGCCGCGCACCACGCCGGTGCATCAGCGCGTGCAGGAACTGGCCGACCAGATTTCCCGCGAACTCGCCCCGGCCAGTGGCGCGTATTACGAAATCTGGCTTGACGGTGAGAAGGCTGAACGTAAGGAAAACGAAGTCGAGGAGCCGTTCTATGGCGATGTCTACCTGCCGCGGAAATTCAAGGTGGGTATCACGCTGCCGGAGGACAATTCGATCGATGTGTTCACGCAGGATTGCGGCCTGATTGCCGTGCCGGAAGGCGACACCATCAAAGCGGTCAATGTGCTTGTCGGTGGTGGCCTTGGCATGACGCATCGCAAGGCAGATACCTTCGCCCGACTCGGCAGTCAACTGGTCAGTGTGCCTGCCGAACACGCAGCCGATGCGGTGAAGGTGGTCGCATCCATCTTCCGTGATCATGGCAACCGGTCAGATCGACGTCATGCCCGCCTGAAGTACCTCGTCGAGGAATGGGGGGTTGAGAAGTTCCGCGCCGAGTTCATCGAACGTGCTGATTTCCCGGTCAGTGATCCGATTGATGTGGGCGAGATGGAACTGCACGATTACCTGGGTAAGCACGAACAAGGCGATGGCAAGTTCTTCTACGGTGTGTGGATTGAAAACGGTCGCATCATCGATCGTGAAAACCGCCGCTTGAAGACGGCCCTGCGCACCATCGTCGATCGCCTGCAGTGCCCGTCGATTCTCACGCCCAATCAGTCCGTCATTTTTGCCGACCTGACCGATGAGGATGTGACCACCATCGAAGCCCTGCTGGCTGAGCATGGCGTGCTGACCACCGATCAATTGACCGGCGTGCGTCGTTATTCCATGGCCTGCCCATCTCTGCCCACCTGCGGCCTGGGGCTTGCAGAGTCCGAACGTTACCTGCCGGACCTGATGGACGAACTTGAAGCTGAACTGGCCAAGCTTGGCCTGCAAGATGAGGCTTTCACCGTGCGTATGACCGGTTGCCCCAATGGTTGTGCTCGCCCCTACACGGCGGACCTCGCATTCGTCGGCCGCAAGCCCGGCGTGTACGACATTTATCTGGGTGGCCGACTCGGTGGCGATCGCGTGGCTGAACTGTATGCCGAACTCGTCAACGAGAAAGATATCATTGCAACGCTTCGACCCGTGTTCAACAAGTGGGCATCCGACCGGCAGGGCGACGAATCGCTGGGTGATTTCTACAATCGCGTTTTCGCCAAAGAAAAGGTGCGCACCCTGGTGACCGGCTCCAAGGAGTATCAAGGCCGCGTGACATTGGAAGGCCAGGCCATTTGATGTGTTGAGCAACGACAAAGAATGAAACAAAAAACGCCGACATAAGGTCGGCGTTTTCTATTGGTCAACATTGTCGAAAGATCAGTGGCGACGTCTGATCATCAGTGCCACGCCAGCCATCGCCAGCCCGATCGTGGCAGGTTCGGGAATGACGGGCGGTTGCTCGAAGTCGGCGCTTTTCACGATCATTTCCAGCCGCGACCCCTTGGCGGTGCCCTTGATGTTGTTCGCATCCCAGGCAAAGGCCAAGTCGCCGGTCAGGCTGAACGTGCCGTTGTCGAATGCGTTGAAGATGATCAGGTGATCGCTTCCGTTGGTGGGAGTATCCGAAAGCAGATCGATGCCAACGGCCGATCCGTTCAACACCAGGTTGGTGATGCTGGCGGAACTGCCGGTCTTGCTCTTGGCGACGATCATCAAGTCAGGTTCGCCAAACGGCATGGTGTAAGTCACACTGCTGGTTCCGACGCTGAATGCCAAGTCGTTTCCATCGTAGTCGAGGGTGAATCCAACGGTCGCGCCATTAACCCAGGTGTTGTTGGTGTTGGCGAAGTTGCCGGATTGCTGCGTGTGCTGGCCGGCGCCCACTTCCCAGGTGGCTCGTCCACCACTGTCGCCGTAACGGGCTTCGGCGATGGGTGATTCACTGGAGCCTTGTGCCAGTAACAGCAACGGGTCGGTGTTCGGGCCGAGGTGCAGTGTGCTGAATGCGGCGGAGGCCTGGTTGGTGCTCACCGTCAGCAGAGCCACGCAAGCCAACAACACGATGGTCAAACGACGATACAACAGAGACATCATCAATCTTCTTCCTGTGTGCGATAAATTCAGTAAACAGGCATCGCTCAGTTCGGCATTGTGCGTCGCACGCGGCAACAGCGCACCAACAACACGCCCAATGCGGGAATCTCTTCATCCGCTCGCTGCTCTCTTGTCTCTCTCTGGGGCGCTTTGGTTATGGGCGATTGCTCAGGTCAAGCGGTGCCCGGCGCGTGGGTAGGTTCGCAGGAACCATACCCCACGGACAGGCATGGGGCAAATGCAATTTCTGGATAAAGTCTATTAGTAGCAATAACTTAGAGGACCGTCCGATATTGGCGGCCCTTGCGGCAACGACACTGCATGCCCGTGGTATCATGCGGGTTCACCATTCGCAGGAGTGATGCATGAAGGTTCTCTATATCGGCGGTAGCGGTGAAATTTCCCCCGGCTGCATCGCAGCAGGGCTGGAGTTGAATCAGCAGATCACCGTGTTCAATCGTGGGAACAACAACGACCAATTGCCCGAAGGCGTGGATGTCATTACTGGCGATATGAATGATGACGCCGCCTACGTGGCGCTGGCCGATCACGCATGGGACGTGGTTTGCCAGTTTCGCGTGTTCGATGCGGATAAAGCCGAGCGCGACATCAAAATATTCAACGGCAAGTGCAAGCAGTATGTGTTCATCTCCACCGCTTCTGCCTACGAGAAACCGCAGCGCAGTCACCTCATCACTGAAGAGACGCCGCTGGTGAATCCGCATTGGGAATACAGCCGCAAGAAGGCGGCCTGCGAAGCGCTGCTCATGCAGACGCACGAAGCAGGGCGGTTGCCCGTGACCATCGTGCGACCCAGCCATACCAATCGCACGCGCTTTCCCGGCACGTTCATCGATGCCGATCACATGGCGTGGCGGATGTTGCAGGGCAAACCGGTCATTGTGCATGGCGATGGATCAAGCCTGTGGACGCTCACCCGTTGTGAAGATTTCGGCAACGCCTTCGCACGACTGCTGGGTAACGAAAAAACACTCGGCGAAGCCTACCACATCACCAGCGAAAAGCCGGCCATGTGGAATTGCATCGTTCGCGCCATCGCGGCAGAACTCGGTGTCGAAGCCAGGATCATTCACGTAGCCAGCGAAACGCTCATACGCTACAACCCCGCCTGGGAAGGTCCGCTGCTCGGAGATAAATCGTGCAGCGTGTTTTTCGATAACACGAAGGTGAAGCAAGCTGTGGGCGGCTGGGAATGCCAGTACGACATGCCCGATGCCATCCGCCTCAGCGCCCCGCATGTGCGCAAGCGTTTAGAAACATTCACCCCCAACGCAGAGACCGATGCGCTGATCGACCGCATCATTGCCGATCAATTGGCGCTGGGTTCTTAGTCGTAACCCAGTTTCGCCAGGTCATCTTCATCCAGCCCGAAGTGGTGGCCGATCTCGTGCAGGAGCGTGATCTGAATCTGTTCATGAAGGTTGTGGGGGAAACGACCGGCCAGTTGCTGTGCGGTTGACCAGATGCCTTCACGGAACAGCATGATCTGCTCGGGCAGGTGGCCGGAGTCGTTCACCGAACGGTGTGTTAAAGGGATGCCATCGTGCAGGCCGCACAGGTCATCACGGAATGTCAGGTCGAGTTCGTCGATCAGTGCGGGGGACGGATGGTCCTCCACGATCAGTGGAACCTCTTCCAGTAGATCGTGCAGTTGTGGTGGAAGATCGTGCAGAATCGTTTCCAGCAGGCCGTCGAACTGTTTGCGCTCAGCCACGTTCATGCGGTTTACTTCGACACATCCAGCGTGCCGATCGCATCCTGCAGTTTGTGGCAACCGATACTGGTCAGCCAATCACGCAAGCCATTGCAGACGCGTTGCGGCGTCGCCGGATCGATGAACAACGCGGTACCGACAGCCAGCCCCGATGCGCCGGCGAGAACGAACTCCGCCGCATCCCGCCAGTTCTGGATGCCGCCCATGCCGATCAGTGGCACGCCGGCATCCTTTGCAACACTGCTGTAGACCAGGTGAGTCAGGTAAACTGCAATCGGACGGATGGCCGGGCCGCTCAAACCGCCCGTGCCGTTGGCCAGGCGTGGACGACGCTTGTTCACGTCGATGGCCATCGCGGTGAACGTGTTGGTCAGGCTGAGCATCTGCGCACCGCCATCGATGGCTGCTTCAGCCGTGCCCACGATGTCGGAGGCGTTGGGGGATAGCTTGACGATCAGTTTTACCCGATCCTCCATCGCCTGACGCACCTCGTGCACCAGTTCACGTAACAGGCCGGGATTGGTGCCGAATGTCAGTCCGTCGGAAACATTCGGGCATGACACATTCAGCTCCACCGCCTGCACGATGGATTGCTGGGCGACTGCCGCCGCAGTGTGCGTGTAGTCATCCACACTGTGCCCGGCCACGTTCACGATGATGGGTGGACCAAGCTTTTCCAGCAGGGGGATCTTTTGCTCGAGAAAGACATCCAGGCCAACGTTCGCCAGGCCGATGGCATTCAACATGCCCGCGCGGGTTTCAACAATGCGGTATGCTTCATTGCCCGGCCTCACTTCGCGCGTGATCGATTTGGTGACAAACGCACCAAGCTGCGACAGGTCGGCAAAGTCGGCATACTCATTCGCATAACCGCACGTGCCCGAAGCGGTCATCATCGGGTTGGCCAGCGACAGACCCGCAAGGTCCACCGCGAGGTCGGGCGCGACATTGGCAGTTGATTCACTCATACACTAGAGCGTATCACAACTGCCGTCGCGCATCACGATGGACAGCAAAAATCACGGTGGTGAGGCTCGTTGTTGTGTGTTGGTCCATCGCAGGCCCCATCCACCAACCAGCAATATGCCCGCCACCAGATAGACGATCCATGGTTCGATGCCAGTGTCCACGATCATCCCGCGCGATATCTGGTTGATTACCCCGAAAAGCAGCAATGCCGCACCACCCACCGCCGCCATCCAACCGATCTCGACGCGCCATGTTTCATGCACTTTCATTGCCGATCTCCTTGTTGTGAACGACCGCGAGGATTGTGCCCGCAACGCCAACGGCACTGTACGGTTCCACAAGGTGGATCACGCTGGTGCCGCCAGCCGGATTGACCACCTGTGCATCGTCCATCGTTGATGGTGAGCACGAGAAAACTTGAGCCTCGGTGTGATGTATAATCACACGATTCGGGTTGGAGCATGCTGCATGATTCGTGAAGCTCATATCAGCGATGTGCCTCAGATGGCTGCCATCATCAATGATTGCGCCGAGCGTGGGTTAATGCTACATCGTTCCCTGAGCGACTTTTACGACAGCCTGCGCAATTTTCGCGTGTATGTCGAAGGTGATGCGGTGTTGGGCGTAGCCGGGCTGCGCATCATGTGGGCGAACCTGGCCGAAGTGTATGCGTTGGCCGTGGCACCGGATACCCGGGGTAAGGGTATCGGACGTAAACTGGTGGCCGACTGCGTGCAGCAGGCGGAGCAACTGGGTATTCGTAAGCTGTTCGCGCTGACCTATGAGCAGGCGTTTTTCGAGCGATGCGGCTTTGGCGTATGCGATCGGCAACATCTGCCCCTGAAAGTGTGGAGCGAATGCGTTCGCTGTGCCAAGCACGATGCCTGCGATGAAATCGCCATGCAATACGTGTTGGAGCATGTGCCCGATCTGGCGCCTCCGATCAGCGCTGCGGAAGAAACTGCGGGTTATGATGTGCCCGTGACGATACGTAGAACCGAAGGCTGAGCGCATGCTTGGTCGACAATCTGACACCGCGAGACGGCCCATCATTGGATGCGGTCGTTGCCCCGGCGTGCGCTGATGGATCGAGAGGCATCATGCATTCTGACTGGCTGCAAAAACTGATTCATGACCCATGTGTGACGGAATTGACGCAAGTTCCTAAGGGGCAAGACGCATTGGTGGCCGAGGGTGTCTGGGGTTCAAGTACGCATCTGCTCAGCGGTGCGATTGCGCTGCGCAGCCAGCGCCCAGTGCTGCTGGTCGTGGCTCACCTGGATGATGCAGACGAGGCGGTCGAAGACCTTGCTTTGTTTGACGGGTTGACCACCGCATCGCTTCCCGCACTGGAAGTGATGCCCGGAGAGACGAATGTCAGTCTGGATTTGTTGGCTGAACGATTAAGCGTGGTCACGCAGATGCGCACGGGCGATCAGCCATCGGTGGTGATCGCGCCCATTCAGGCACTCATGCAGGCCGTGCCCAGCGAGCAGGCCATCGCAGGCATGGTGCTGGAATTATCGCGCGGTCAACAGTTATCACAGGACCATCTGCTCAACTGGCTGGAAAGTGCCGGCTATGAGCGATCTGAAGCGATCGACCAGGTGGGCGACTTTGCCGTGCGTGGTGGCATCGTCGATATCTTTCCTCCCGGCGATATGGTGCCAGTACGTGTCGACTTTTTCGGCGATGAAATCGACACGATTGCGGAAATCGACCTCGACTCCATGGGTTCGGATCGCCAGTTGCCAAACGCACGCTTGATCGGTGCTTCGGCTGAGCGCATTCAATCCGATGATCGCACATGCAGTTTTCTTTCGTTGCTCTCGCCAGACACCACGGTCATCGTGCACGAACTGTTGGAAGTCTCCGAGCAGGCCCGGGGGTATTACGAACGACTGACCGATGCGCGTGGCATCTACAGCTACCAATCCGTTCTCGCCACGGTGCGCGAATTTTCTTACATCGAGATGAATCAGTTCGCCGGCGTGGGTACGGGTGTCCAACGCATATCGCTTCCGGTAGAGCGGCTGGTGAACTTCGATGATGCAGCGGACAAGGCGATCGCGGAACTTGGCGCACTGGCCACCGGAACAGATGGTGAGAAGGCGCATCGCGTGGTGGTGCTGTGTGCCAAGACCGGCGAACAGCAACGACTGGAACAGTTGATTGCAGAGCATGCACCAGCCGCGGTGGGTCGCATTGAATCGCAAGTGGGCTACCTGTATCGCGGGTTCGTTTGGCATGATGACGAACCATTGATGTTTGTGCCGCATCACGAGTTGTTTCATCGCTATCACACCCGGCGACGTTTACGGCGCGTCAGCGCCACGCGGGGCACCGAAACGTTTTTCGATCTGGATGTGGGCGATTATGTCGTGCACGCAGACCACGGCATCGCCCGCTTCAAAGGTCTGCGCACCATGAAACGCGACCAGGCCAGCGAGGAATATCTCACGCTGGAGTTCGATGGCCGTGCGCTGCTGCATGTGCCCGCGTCACAAATCGAACTGGTGCAGAAGTACATAGGCGGATTTGCCGGTCGTCCACCGTTGAGCAAGTTGGGAGGCAAGCGTTGGAACAAACAGAAGGAGCAGGTGAAAGAGGCCGTCCGCGATCTGGCCAAGGAGTTGCTGCAGGTTCAGGCGGCTCGCGCTTCGTTGCGCGGCATCCGCTATCCCGAAGATACTCCGTGGATGAATCAGTTTGAGGCTGAATTTCCGTACCAGGAAACGGAAGACCAGTTGGCAGCGATCGTGGAAA
>JANQFT010000553.1 GCA_028277685.1 Phycisphaeraceae bacterium | reverse complement strand
ATTTCGAACCCGGGGCGTTACAGCAACGTCTGCAAGAAACAATTGACGACTATCGTCAGCGCGGTTGGTTATAGCGATTTGTCGTACAGGCGATAGCGTTTGGTGATGTCCAGCCCGGCGCGTCGCAGGCTGCCGCAGGCAAGCGTATTCGTTTCCAGCACCCAGGAAAACTCAGCCGTTTTAATACCCCAGTCGAGCGCGGGTTGCACCAGGCTGTTCATCAGCAACAGCACCAGGCCGGTGCGTTGGTACTTGGGCATCACGGTGGTGGCGAACGCACGCAGGTTGGTCAGCTCCTGTCGCTTGGACTGCAACGTCCACCAACCGAATGGGAACAGACGCCCGTTGATGCGGCGAATCAGTGGGTTGTAATCCAGCATGTAGAACAACGCGCCGATCGGCGTGCCATCCACCTCAGCGTAAGCGGTGAACTCCGGCACGATCAGGTGCTTCAGGTCGCGCGCAATATGCCTGGCTTCACTGTCCGACAACGGAACAAAGCCCCACGTTTTCTCCATCGATGCGTTGTAGATTTCCAGGTAAGTCATCACATCGCGGTGAAAGTGTTTCCGATCGAGTGGACGGATCACCAGGTTCGGCTCATTCAATGCGTTCAATACCGGCGCTTGATATCTGTCGATCAGTCCCGGCAGCATGTCCACGTGCCCGGTGAACGCCAGCAGATCTTGCGCTTTGGTGTATCCGCATGCTTCAAGCAACGGCGCGTAATACGCGTGGTTGTATGTCATCAGGAATGAGGCTGGGGCATCGAAGCCTTCCACCAGTAACCCACACTCATAGTTCTGCGATGGATTATGTGGCCCGCGCACACACGTTTGCCCTCGCTCGCAGAGCCAGTGTTCCGCCGCATCGAACAAGGCGCATGCTGTTTCGGTGTTGTCTTCGCATTCAAAGAAACCGAAGAACCCACGCTGTTCCTGATATCGATCGTTGTGCGCATCATTCACAAACGTCATGATGCGTCCAACCACCTGTCGATCGCGCTCAGCGATGATGCAACAGTTACTGGCACGATCGAAAAAAGGATGGGATGCGAAGTTCAACAGTTGCCGCTGACTATGCCGCAGCGGGGGAATCCAATGCGGATCGTCGGCGTACAAACGCCAAGGCAAATCAAGGAATGCCCGTCGATCGCGTCTCGATGCCACCGGCCGCACATTAACCCTGCTCATGATACGCCAGCCTGTGTACGGGCAACCGGCGTGAGAAAATCAGCCAGGCACGTCACAGCCTGCTGAACTTGCTGTGGCGTGTGTCGTGAAGTGATAAAGAAACGAAGTCGTGCCGCGTGATCCGGCACGGCCGGGTAAAGAATCGGCGAGACATGAATACCGTTTGCCATCAGGTGATGACTTGCCTGTAACGCCCGCAGCGAACTGCCCGTGATCACTGGCACGATGGGTGTGTCGGTTGATAAGCCGATGTTCAGGCCACGTTCAGTCGCAAGCTGCCGGAACAGTTGCGCTAATTCATGAACGCGATCAACCTTGTGCGGTTCAGCGTGCAGTTTGCGCAGCGAGGCCAGTGCAGTGGCGACATTCGCTGGTGGCATGCCAACGCTGTACACAAAACCCGGCGCGGTGTATTTCAGGTAATCCACCAGTGCCGTTGAACCGGCGATGTACCCGCCGCATGAAGCGAGTGTTTTGCTTAACGTGCCCATCCACAAATCAACATCGCGACCGTCGATTCCGTAATGTTCCAGTGTGCCGCGTCCCGTTTGGCCCACAGTGCCCAGCGCGTGCGCTTCATCCACCATCAGCAGGGTGTGGTGCTGTTTGGCCACTTCCACGAACCGTGGCAGATCGGGCATGTCGCCATCCATGGAATACACACCTTCGATCGCCAGCAGCACACGTCGATAGTCGCCGCGCGTGGCCTGCAACATGTCGCTGGCGGAATGCCAGTCATTGTGCGGGAAGGGCCTTCGAGTGGCCCCGGAAAGCAGTGCCCCCTGGGTGATGCTGTTGTGTGCCGCTTCGTCATGCATAATCAGATCGTGGTGATCGAACAGGTGTCCGATCGTGGTGACGTTGGTGGCGTGACCGCTGACGAACACCAGCGCATCATCCACGCCGTAGTGTTGGGCCAATTTCCGCTCGAGTTCCCCGTGGATTGTTTTCTCGCCGAACACCAGCCGGCTGGCCGAAGCGCTGGTGCCGAACTGGTCGATCGCCTGTTTCGCAGCCTGATGAACCTCAGGATCAACCGACATGCCGAGGTAGTCGTAATGCGAAAAACTCACCGCGGGCTGGCCATCGATCACCGGGAGACCATCCTGCATGCCCTGGTGGACCTGGAAATACGGGTTGGCCTGCCCCAGCCGGTCGAGCATCGCCAGTTGCCCTTTGAGTTGTGTGTACTCAGGGAACTGATCCGGTTGATAATGCTCCGGTGGAATCTTGCCGTTGCCCTGCGCGGTGTGGGCAGCGGCGGCATGTTGACGCTGCTCAACCAGTCGCGCTAACTCGCCGAACGTATGCGCTTCACTGGCCAACACATCGGGCAGTGTGATGCCAAGCGATTTCTCGATGGAAGCCAATAACTCCAGCCGCTGCAAAGAGTCCAAACCCAATGCGGAGAGTGGCGTGTCCAGATCGATGTGGTTCATCGTGGGTGGTGCCAGACGCTGTGCCTGTTGGAGTATAAACTGGCTTGTCGTTTCCCGATCCGGCTGAATCTTCTCAGCCTCTACAGGTTGTCGCCCATGGATGTACTGAGCCACGATGTTCAGTTCACCATTGGCAAACGCATCGGCGCATGCGCGGCGTTGTACCTTGCCACTGGTGGTGCGATGAATCGTACGGCGTCGCACCAACACCACCGCGTCAAGCGATAGCTCGTGATGCTCCGATACCGCCTTGGTGATCGCACCCAAGACATCTTCAAAACTACGGTGGTGATTGCGCTCCACCTCGTGCACGAGAATCGCACGTTCGCTGCCGTCTTGTTCAATCGAAAAAGCAGCTCCCACGCCGTTGGCCAGCAGTTCATGGCTTGCACGTGCGGTTTGCTCGATGTCGTGCGGGAAATAGTTCACGCCGCGCACGATGATCAATTCCTTCTGTCGTCCGGTGCAGTACAACTCGCCATCGCGCATGAAGCCAAGGTCACCCGTGCGCAGGTACGGACCGCTACCATCAGCAAGATGCGCGCCGAACGTGTTCGCCGTTGCTTCGGGTTGGTTGAAGTAACCGCTGGCGATGCTTGGGCCGGTGGTCCAGATTTCTCCGATCTGGCCACCGGGTTTGGGTTGCCGTGTTTCGGGATCCACGATCCACACTTGATGGTCTGGCATCGGTGGACCGCACGAAACGGCTTGTACATTGGTGTTTTCTGTGACCCGGGTGATCTGCGGTTCGCGCCTGCCCTGACCGGCCACCATCAACGTGGCTTCGGCCAAACCGTAGCAAGGAAGAAACGCATCGCGCCCGAAACCACAATCAGCGAAGGCATTGCTGAACCTGCTTAGTGTTTCTGCGCGAACAGGTTCCGCCCCGTTACACGCAACCTGCCAGGTACTCAGGTCGAGTTTGGCGCGTTGTTCAGCCGTGATCTGCTGAACGCACAGGTCGTAGATGAAGTTTGGTCCACCGGTGATGGTGCCACGGTATTTGGTGATGGCGCTTAACCATCGCATGGGCTTCTGCAGCACCGACATTGGAGGCAAAATGATGTTCGGCCCGCCGACGTACAAGGCCATCAACAACGAACCGATTAAGCCCATATCGTGGTGCGGCGGCAACCAGGTGACGCCCACATCATGCTTACCACTGATGCCGAACACCTCACGCATGCATGCCAGATTGTGCATCAGGTTTGATTGCGTGACCACCACGCCGCGCGGTGTAGCGGTGGAGCCGGACGTGTATTGCACCATGGCCACGGTGTCTGGTGTCAGGTCGGGCATGGACCATTGATCCGCACCGGCCTCATCGATCGTGTCCGTAGCGAGGATGGTCAGTGATGCGCCATCCATGTGCTGCGCAAGACGCGGGGCCATGCCTTCGCTGGTGAGCACGATGGCTGCGTCTGCATCAAGCAGCGTGGTGCGGAAACGATCCCCCGCGCGACGTCTGGGCGGATACGTCGGTACCGCCGCCACCTTGGCGTACAAACAACTGACGTATGCCGTGATGAACGCCAGGCCGGGCGGATATGCCAACAGGGCCCGTTTGCCCGCCAGACCTGCCTGCTGTAAGTGTGCCGCAATCGCGCGGCAGCGCCGATCAAACTGCGCGTAAGTCAGATCGTCAGAGCAGTTTTCTCCATCGGATAGAAATGCAAATGCGCGGGCATCACCGCTCACCTTGGCCCAGTGGTGTGTGATCTCGACAAGGTTGGTGTTAGCCGATTCGGTCGGCTTTCGGCTGCTGGTGAGCACCCGCAGTCTCCCTGACCTGAAAACCGCAACAGTCGTGCGGACGCATACGACACATGCCGCATCCGGTTAACCATACTGTACGTCACGACAGAAGTGTGGCCAAGTGCAAAGCGGGTCATCCTCGTGTTCGGCTGCATGTCGCCGAACAAACTGATCCGCTAGAATGCCTTCGTGTACCGAATCGCGCTGCGCATGCTGTTTGCCGATAAGCTCAAGTACATCGTGCTGGTGTGCGGTCTGGCGTTCGCTGTGCTGTTGATCACTCAGCAATGCGCGATTTTTCTGGGCATTCTCATCCGCGCAACCGGACCGCTGCAGAACATTGGACAGGCGGATATCTGGGTGGCAGGCGAACACACCTACTACATCGACATGGTTCGTCCCATGAGCGATCGCGATTTGTACCGCGTGCGCGCCACGCCCGGCGTGCAGTGGGCCGAGCCGTTCTTTTTTTTCAACACCATCGTCCAGTTACCCGATGGCAAATTCACCGTGGTGCAGGTAATCGGCGTGGATCGTCAAACCATGATCGGCCGGCCCCCCACCATGCTCAGCGGTCGCCTGGAAGACCTGCGCATTCCCGATGCCGTGCTGCTGGACAAGGTGGGTCGCCGTCGTCTGAAAGATGTCCAAGTGGGTGATACGCTTCGTCTCAACGACCGCCGCGCGACGGTTGTTGGTTTCTGTAACGCGAAGAAAGGCCTGCTCAGCAAAGCGCTGATGTACACCACGTACGAGAACGCACTGCGGTTCGTGCCGCTGGGCCGTCAGCGGATGACGTACATCCTGGTGAAGGTAAAAGAGGATCAAAGCGTGCGCGAAGTGGCCGACCGCATCAGTGCATTGGATGGCATTCACGGTTGGACCGCCGATGAAATGCGTAAGCGCAACATCGACTTCATTCTGAAAGATACGTCGGTCGGATTGAACTTCGCCATCATGGTGGGGTTGGGTATGTTCGTGGGTTTGGTGGTATCGATGTCCACCTTCAACCAGTTCACGAACGATAACCTGCAACACTACGCGGTGATCAAAGCGATGGGGGCGCGCTCGCGCACGCTCATCGGCATGGTGGTGGTGCAGGCGATGACGGTAGGGCTGATCGGTTACGGCTTGGGCGTTGGCTTGGCGGCCCTGTTCACCCGCACGGTGCGTAACCAGGCGAATGAACTGGTTGCTTTCATCCCGTGGGAGTTGCTGGTCGTGGCGTTGGTACCCATGTTGTTGTGCGTGAGTCTGGGCGCGTTTGTCGCCTTGCGCCGTGTGCTAAGACTCGACCCGGCAAGTGTGTTTGCTTCATGAATGATACGACGGGACATGATGCATTGGTACGTCTTCGTGGCGTACACAAAACCTTCGGCGAAGGCCGCGCTGAGGTGCGCGCCCTGCGCGGGGTTGACCTCGATGTAAACCCCGGCGAAATGTTGATGCTCATGGGGCCAAGTGGTTGCGGGAAAACAACGCTCATCTCCATCATCTCAGGCGTGCTCAGTCAATCACAAGGCAATGTCGAGGCGTTCGGGTATCAGTGGGAAAAACTCAGTGAAGATGCCAAAGCGATCGCACGGGCACAAAACATCGGTTACGTGTTCCAACAGTTTCACCTCGTGCCGCAGTTGCCGGCGATTGAAAATGTGGCCGTACCTTTGTTGATTCGCGGTGTGCCACGTGAGCAAGCGTTGCGCCGGGCGGCCGCATCATTGACGGATGTGGGCCTGGGCGATCGCCTGGACGATCCACCGCGCCAACTCAGCGGAGGCATGCAACAACGTGTGTCGGTGGCGCGGGCGCTCGTGGGACAGCCACGCCTGCTGGTGTGCGATGAACCCACCGCCAACCTCGATGCGGACAACGGCCACGCCGTCATGGAATTACTCCGCAAGGCCAGTCGACGTACAGATGACCAGGGCCGCGCTTGTGCGGTGATCGTGGTGACGCACGATGCGCGCGTCGAATCGTTCGCCGATCGCATTGAATACATGGAAGATGGACGCTTCGTCGATGCGCCGGTCGGTGCGCATCAGGCGTGAAGAAGAAGGATCAGCACCATGGTCAAATGGGCCACGATTGCATTGTCGGTGTTGGGTTTGGTGATTGGCCTGATCGTTGTAACCACCACAACCACCGCCCCGCCGGTGATGGACCCGATTGCCTCGCCGTCGGTCAACCCGTTCCCGGATGGTATCGCTGCTTCGGGGCTGGTCGAAGCATCCACGCGCAACATTGAACTGAGCACACCGCAGCACGGTACGGTTGCACAGATACACGTGCAGGTGAACGACAAGGTAAGCAAAGACCAACCCTTGTTCACACTGGACACGCGCACGTTGACCGCCGAGCGTGATCGTGTTGCGTCTGCCGCACAGGGGGCGCTGGCTCACGTGAATCGACTGAAAGCTTCGCCGCGTGCGGAAGACCTTGCCCCGCTGGTGGCGGCGGTCGATCGCGCGCAAGCGCTATTTGACGATGCCAAACACGAATACGAGCAAGCCAAAAAAGTTTATGCCGGTCGTGCCGCAGGCAGCGCGGAGGTCACTCATCGCAAGAACGCCATGCTCGCCGCGAAGGGTTCACTCGATCAGGCGCAGGCCGAACATGATCGCGTGGCCGCCGGGGTGTGGAAGCATGACCTGGCAGTGGCCGAAGCAGCGCTGGCCGAGGCGCAGGCTGCGGTGAAAGCGATCGACGCGCAGCTTGATCAACTGGTCGTTCGTTCGCCCATCGATGGCACCGTGCTACGACGAGAGATCGAACCGGGTCAGTTCGTCACCGTCACCGCGCGCAAGCCGGCCATGGTGGTGGGCAATCTGGCTGCCCTGCATGTCCGCGCTCAGGTCGATGAAGAAGACGCCGCCCGGTTGGTCGATGGCGCCCCCGCCATCGCCATGGTGCGCGGCCTGCGACGCGAGCAGGTTTCCCTGAAACAAATCCGCATTGAACCCATGGCCGTGCCGAAGCAGCAGCTTGGCAACTCCACCATCGAACTGGTCGACACCCGCGTGGTGCAGGTGATCTACACCGTGGATGGCGAATCACCCATCCGCCTGTTCCCAGGCCAGTTGGTGGATGTCTTTATCAGCACGCAGCAGGAATAGGCAATGTCACATCAGAAGTGGGAGTACCACACGCTGAAATTCAAAGCCGATGGTGGATTCCTGAGAGGTAAGCTCGATGAGACTGCCCTCGATAATGAATTAAACCGATTGGGCGGCGAGGGCTGAGAAGCGGTTACTGCTTTGGATACCAACCAAGGCTATGGCGAAACACGATATGTCGTGGTGCTGATGAAACGCCAGTGCACAGAGCGAACACCTTTACGCACCGAACAATACCTCGATTTGCCATTTACGGATGTGGCTGTCTGGCGAATTAACATTCCAGGTATATCTCTAAGCACCTTTTATTAAACAGGTTACGTGTCTTCGTGGCCGTCCTGCTGCGCACGCGATTCAATGGTTTGCGCAATCTTATTGCAGAATTTCTTGTTACGGGTTGTGTCGTGAGTTATGTTCATCACGGAGAAAGTGCACAAATCGGTGAAGCAGATTGATGTCTGCCCAGGCCACCGTGCTACATGAATCTGCAACCAGGGGAGACGCCCAATGCTTCGTCAGAAATTGATGACCCTGTCGTTTGTCGCCGCGCTTGCGCTGGTTGCGCAGGCATCGTTTGCCACCGTGTTGATCTTCGAGACCCAGGCTGGCTTCTTTCCAAACAACAGTCTGTTGCCCCAGGCCTACGGCGACAATGTCGCGGCAGAGATCGATGGCAACGGTTACAAGTACGGCACGGCGCACGGATTCACGCCCAACGTGGAAGTCGCTTATGGCACCGGCTCCAGTCCGGTCGATGGTGTTGCGGTATTCTGGCTGAACGACTTCGGTGACCTGGATGGCGTACTCGAAGCTGAGAGCGAACCGCGTGGTCTGCAGATCACCCTGACCGCCAATCAAGGTTACAACGTGGTGCTGCACGGTTTTGATATGGCTGGCTGGTCGCAGGCGGACTACACCATCAACGCGGTGCGCGTCCGCGATGGTAATGATCAAATTCTGTTCGAACAATCCAACGCATCCATCCTCGGCGCAGGACCAAGCCACAGCGACTTTGATTTCGCCCCAGCTCTCGTTGCCCCGGTCATCAAAATCGAGTGGGATTCATCCAATCTTGGCAACAGTTCCGACAACATCGGCATCGACAACATTGCCTTTGGCGAAGCGCTGATTCCCGAACCTGCTACGCTTAGTCTGCTGGGGATTGCCGGCTTGGCTGCGCTACGTCGCCGTTG
>JANQFT010000245.1 GCA_028277685.1 Phycisphaeraceae bacterium | reverse complement strand
TCCTCAATGTGTTGGTCTTCAGAGGGGTTGGGACCGTCGCCGCCGAAGGCCTCGATACTGGCATCGGGGTTGTCGGTCATCCACATCTGCCCCGGGCTGACCGGGCGCTCAAGGAAGTTTTCGATTCCCTTGCCCAGGTACATTTTGAAGGACTGGAAGGTGACGCGGTTCGCACGGTCACTCAAGCGCGTGTTCAATTCATCCTGCAGGGGGATCAGCGGCTCCACCTCACTCAGCCCCTCGTAGAAGAACGGCTGAGGCAAATTCTGAATGTGCACCACCGGCAGCCGGCCCAACACATTCGGCGATTGGCTGACCACCCGGTCATTGCGGTACGTGGTCACCGCGTCGGCTGACCACACTTCCGTCACATCCACGGTGGCCAGACGACCGCGCGACTTACCACCCCGATCAACCAGCCGTGCGAGGAACGACGTGCGATCCACCTGGTTCAGTTGCTGCGTGTAATGAAGCAGGTAAGCATCCAGGTTTCGGTAATCCGATGAATTCAACACCGGGATCGCGCGCGGTGCCTCAACCGTCTCCAACACAAAATGGTCGGCGTAGCGCAATGCCTGCCGTGGGTGGATGGCTTTAGACGGGGCAGCCGCGGCACGATCGGCCGATGCTGAAAGATGAGGTGCAAGACGTTGAGGCAAACGGTCCACGCGGAGTAACACGTCCACGTAGCCGTAGATGCTGCCAAGCAGGGCCAGATTCTGGAAGAAGCAGATGCCACCGTTGGCCTGGAAGACGGCATTGAGTGCCTGCTCGATGGCGGTGGCCGTTTCACGTTCCTCGGCGAGCGATTGGATCGAGACCGACTTGCCGAACATGAAATCAACCAACGCGTGAATACGCCAGGCGATGTCGTTTTCAACGACGATTTCGCGGTCATCACGAAGCGACTGTGTGGATGTATCGGTAGAAGACAACCGACGTGGCAGACCTTGCTGCTGCGAAGCCTGGTAAGCGCGGTGTGGCCCCGCCACGTCGAAATCGAGTTCGTTGCGGTAGTAGTCCCACAGTCTTTGCAGGACCGGTCGGGTGTGGGCGCGATGCTGATGAATCAGCAAGGCAAGCAGGTCGTCGTTCAGTTTCGACTGAATATTGGTTTTGTTCCGCACCATGGCAGGTTTCCCGTGTTCGTGTGTCCACTAAAGGGCGCAGCGACGCTTTGGTGCGCGCGATCGCGCGTTACCGGGAAGCCTGATTGACTGTAAGTGCTTACTCCAAAAGTATTAGAAAAAGTTTCAGAATGCGCCCAGGCACGTCAAACCTGCCACTTTCGCGCGCGCGACATGACAGAATGGAACCGGCTGCCCCCACCGCCTAGCATCCTGCACGAGTGGGTGAACCCATCCAACCTTATGGAGGCACATGCATGCCCTATCCCGATCTACTTGTTCAGCCCATGCGCGAACAACTCACGCTCAGCGGTGTGGAAGAACTACGTACCGCTGAAGATGTGGAAGCGTTCTTCAAGCGACCCGGTACCGCGTTGCTGGTCTTCAACAGCGTGTGTGGCTGTGCGGCAGGCTCAGCGAGGCCAGCCGTGATCGCCGCGCTGGAAGACGAAAGTCGTCCGGATCACGCCGTCACCGTGTTTGCCGGCCAGGACGCCGAAGCCACCGACTGCGCACGGCGACAGATGCCTCAACTGCCCCCATCAAGCCCTTCATTCGTGGTGTTGCGCGATGGCCAACCCGTCGCCCACTTCGCCCGTGATCGCATCGAAGGCCGCAGTGCCGAAGTGGTGGCGTCGATGTTGGTGCAGGCGTTCGGTGAGTTATGAGAGGAAGGTCGCATGAGCGACAATCTGTCAGAATGAACCGCTAGAGGCGCAGAGACACAGAGGAAGAACAGAAAACCAAGAAAACAGAAAAGCAGAAAATCGGATTCGGACAGAGTTCTGTCTTTGATTTTCTGCTTTACTGCTTTCCCTATCTCTGCGCCTCTGCGGTTTTTCCTTCTGCCAGGCGCTCTCAGTCAATTACTTCGATGTGACTGTATTGATCGAGATTGACCACGATCGTCTCGCCGTCTTCGGTGCGCAGGGTGAGTCGGTCGAGCCAGAGCTTGTTGTCGCGCGTGTGGGCATACCAGGAACCGGTGCGGGCCTGGGTGAAAGAGACGACCGTGCCCGCGACCGACGTGGTGTTGACCGCCGCACCGTGCCGCATCTGCTGTGTGACGCGAACATTCATACCGGGCGCGAGTGTTTCGGTTTGATCTGTCATGGTGATGGCAGTGTAGTCGGTGGATGAACCAGCGAAAAGCTGGACTTGCTGATTATCGCGATTCGATGCGCACATCCTGTCGGCGTCGCATGTGATAGACAATGCCTCCCCATTCAATCCGCCTGCCCACCGCACTGCTGAGCAGAATCAGCAGGTGCAGCCCCATCCAGAGCGGCGTGGCCCATCGTTCCAAACGGTACGTGCGATGCAGACTTGCGGTGATCCGGTCGGAAAACAGCATCCGCAACATCGACCAGCGCGTCCTGGCGCGTTGCAGGTCGACGGTGTACACCAGCCCCGCAGCCGCGAGTGCCGCCAGATTGCCCGTGGCCAGACACCATACGGCACTGAGCCAACCGGCGGTGTACAAGCTCAACCCGAACAGGCCCACCAGCCAGATGCCCGGGGCGTAAATGCGCGTGATGACGTACTGGCGACGACCGAATCGCAGCAGGCTTTTCCACGTGAACGACACCGGCGTGGCCACCAGGCTGCGGGCCACGAAATAGACGCATAATCCGGCCCGGCGCACCGCGTGGGTCATCTGGTAGTCATCACTCAACGCGCCCTGCCAATGCGCGGCCAGGTTGATCTGCTGCAACACATCGCGACGCACGGCCATCGAACCGCCCCACGCGTAGTTCCATCGCTCAGGGCCAGCCAGCGTGGCCACCGAAGCGTTGATCACACTGCCGAATGACGAAGCCCAGCCGCCGTCTTCCGGCACGAGCCACCGGTACGCCGTGCTGACCCCGCGGTACGACTTGCTGAGCGGGCGCACCAGTCGCCATAACCATTCGGCATGCGTGATGGCATCCGCATCGGCAAACACCACCACGTCATCGCCGTCCGTTACTTCATGCAGACCCGCCAGTTGATTGTGCACCTTCTGGCTGCCGCGCTCGGCCAGGCCTGCGATGCAGATCGTCACGCTGGTGCAAGGTTGCTGCGACCGATCGATCGCATCGAACCGCTTCTTGAACTCACACAACACATCATGCGCCGGATCGTCGGCCGACTCCACCGCGAAGATCAACCGGTATTTCGGGTAATCCTGTTCGGTGAGCGAATCGAGGTGGTCCGCCAGCGATGCATCCGCCCCTTTGATCGGCATGATGACCACCGCAGACGGCTGATAGCTGCGCTGGCGGCCATCATCCCGCTCGCCCTGCAGCCGTACCAACCGCTTGAACTTGTGCGCGTTCTGCCAGCCCCATAGTGCCTGCAGCAACCATGCAATCCAAAGACACAGCAACCACATCGTGGGAAGCTCAAATACCATGGTGCGATTGTACGTCAGC
>JANQFT010000456.1 GCA_028277685.1 Phycisphaeraceae bacterium | reverse complement strand
GTCAGGACGCGGTCATTGCGTCGATCACCAGGTACACCTGATGTGGTGTGAGTGCGGTGTTCACCTGCCGCAGTTCACCCATCAATTCATCGTTGATGTGTAAACGACCGGCGGTGTCGAGCAGCAATACGTCGACGCCTTCCTTCTTCGCGGCTTTGAACGCGTTGCGCGCCACCTTCACCGCCACGCCCACCGCTTTGCCGTATTCGGCGCACTTGTCTTCTTCACCGTGGAACAGTACGCGACCGCCACCTGACACTTCGGTGTTAACCTGCTCCGACAGCACGCGCAACTGTTGAACCGCGGCGGGGCGCTGTAAGTCGCACGCGGCCAGCATCACACTACGGCCTTTCTTCTTCAAATAAGCTGCCAATTTGCCGCAGGTGGTGGTTTTGCCCGAACCTTGCAGACCGCACATCATGATGACCGTCGGCCCCGGCTGCACGTACATGATGTGCGTATCCACCGGACCCATCAGGGCGACCAGTTCATCGTTGACGATCTTGATGATCTGTTGGCTGGGTTTGAGGCTTGAGAGAACCTCCTCGCCCTGGGCCTTTTCAATCACGCGGTCGCAGAAGTCTCTGACCACATCGTAGTGAACATCCGCTTCCAGTAAGGCGGTGCGCACCTCAGCCATGGCCTCGCGCACGTTGGCTTCGGTGATCTTGCCGCGCCCGGAAAGCGAACGGAAGACATTGTTGAAACGATCGGTGAGATTTTCGAGCATCTTGCCACTCAGAACACTTCGGCCCCGAGCTTGACCGCGGCAGTGAGGCACATGGTAGTGGTTGTGGGGGTGTCGCTCAATGGATGCCCAGTTGCTTTCGTAGGTCGGGGTCTTTGGGGGGAGGGGGACCGAGCTGTTGGTCCAATGCGTCGTAGCGCAGCGCATCGCCGGTGTCGTCTCGTGTGTTCGTCGCTTCAGCGGCACGCAAACAGATGTCCCATTCCTCACGCGTAAACGCGCCGGCCTGGTAAACCGATCGCATGAAGTTAACCATCATGCGCATCGCGCGTGTGCTGCTGAAGGGTCTTAATCCCGCAGGATCAATCAAGATGGGTTGAGCGTTTTGGTTAGGTGATATCTGATGGATGATCAGATTGCTGGGTTTATGATCACGGTTGACCCACCCGGCAGAAAACATCAGACCGATCTGTCGGCCAACCATGGTCGCAATGTTTTCCCGTTCACTGCTATCACGATTATCGAGGGGTGGCGCGTCGAAAAGATAGTGATAAAGTGATGTTCCCGTTACGTAAGGAGTAATCAGTGTTGCGCCGTTACCAGTCAGACAGATCGCGGCGGGCTTGGCCACATGGATATCTGCTTGCGCCAGGCATGTCGCGTTACGCCATTCGATCCAGGCCCCACCGCGACCCAACCGATGTATCAAGCGCTTGAAGAGGTTCAAGTGCAGTTGCTTCACCACCCATGGCTGATCGCCCACGCGCATCAATGCCACCGTTGACTTGCGATCATCCTTGAATCGTTTTTCGATCGGTAATGATCCGCTGAGTATGTGTGGCAGTGCTTCGACCAGTCGATCTCGATCGGGTGTGTCCGGTCGCACCAGGATGTGGGAGGGAGATCTCACACTGCATACTGTGACCAGCGGCGGGTGTTGATGCAAGGAGCCAGGCGATATACTCACCGCGATTCGTTGTTTATGTCGAAGCGGAGCTACCATCGTGCCGCAACTGCAACGTCGAGCCGCATCGTTTGTTCAGCCTTCGTGGTATCGCCGCGCCACGGCGCGATGGCGGGCCTTGCCATCACTGATTCTGGTTGGCACGCATGGCGGTGGGACGACAGCACTGTATTCCTACCTTGGCCAACACCCGTTAATCCATCGCGCCAAGCGGCGTGAACTGCATTACTTCAGTCAACGCCCTGAACAGTCGTTGGAATGGTATCGCGCTTTTTTCCCATTGCGTTTGCTCATGAGGCCACGGCACAACGTCGAGCCGATCACGCTGGAAAGCTCACCCACCTACATGATTCGACCTCCCGCGATGAAGTTGATGGCCGAACGTCTACCAAAGGTGCGCATTGTTGTGGTGCTACGTCATCCGGTTGATCGCGTGTACAGCAGTTACCGCAAGGCAGTAACGGATGGCATTGAGAGTCGTTCGATTGAGGGTTGCATAGCCGATATTGAAGCGCATACCGATGTGGAGTGGGAACGCCTGTGCGATGAGAGTTCGTATAACTTTGATCAGCCACATTTGCCTCTGCACCTGGTGCGCAGTTTCTATACCCGTCAGATGTCGGTGTGGTTGAACTATTTCGAGCCGAACCAGGTCATGGTGGTGCAGAGCGAAGCGATGTTTCTCAATCCGCAGGTTGTCTGCAACCACATCGCCGAATGGCTGAATATGCCCACGGTCACTTTGCGTGATGCAAAGCCTTTCAATGTTGGGCGCAAGAAAGATGCGCTAAGCCCTGAGATACGCAGTCACCTGACAAACCTGTTGAAGCATGATGCGGATCAGTTGGATGAGTTACTTGGTGTGAAGTTCGATTGGTTTGATGAGCAAGATGGTGAACATACCGTTCACATGACCACGCATCCAGGCAAGCCATCGGTTATTCATCGGGCGCTGAGCGTTGCGTCGAGGCAGAGTAACCAAACCGACGATTGAGTCGACCGGCGATGAGGGCGAACTGACGCAACTGCCTGTCCGAGAGCTGTGATTTCCAGCGTTCATCCTTAAATGCTGCCGGATTGCTTTTCTTATAGTAATCCAAGTCCCAATTGCCCACCGGTGGTTTGGTGCCAAGTGACGCCTTGTCCTGCTGATTGACCATCGACAGCAACGTGCCCGGGTTGCCACCCAGGAAGTGGTGCTCAAAGTTCCAGTACTGAATCATGTCCGGGTTGTACGGCAAGCCGATGAAGTCGCAGATGGCGGGCAGATGTTTGTTCGGATCGGCCTTGAGTTGTTCGTAAATCACCTGTATCACGGCTTCACGCGGCTGGCGTTTAAGCAGTCGCAGGTTGCGCTTCACATCGTGTTGCCACCAGCGTGCGGCTCGCCACATGCTGGCGCCTTCGAACTTTCGCATGAAGCTGGCTGAGGCTGCGCGCCCGTCGCGCATGAGATGGATGAACTTTGCATCAATCCGTGGGTCTTGCTGGGCTTGCAGAAACTTGCGGCTGTTGTTCACCACCAGCACACGTTTGCCTGTCAGTTTCGCCAGCTGAACAAAGGGGTTCTCGCTTCCGGGATACTCGTAACGTGTCCACAGCGGGCAATCTTCACCGTGGATGGTGCATTCCGCTTTATTGTCACGCAGGATGCTTTTGATTTCGCCCACGCTGAACGACTCAGGAGTGGAGCCCAGCATCAGATTCATCCACGTGCTGCCTGAGTAAGACACACTGACGATATTCACTACCGTGATGCGATCGGTGGGCATGGGCATATCCGGTGGCAACGAACCAGTTCTGTTACGATTGTAGCCATTCAGCGACGATGTGCGATGGAAGCAAGCCTTTGAACATCTGCCTCTTCACCCCTAACTTTCTTCCTGCGCTGGGCGGGGCTGAGCGCATGGCGGATGTGATTGTGCGTCAGTTGATCGCGCGGGGGCATGAGGTATGCGTGTTGGCGCAGAAGTATCCTGAAAAAGAACCAGACCTGCCCTATCCCGTGCGGCGATATCGTCGACCACCGGCGCAACACCTTTGGCCGGAGTTGTTGAGTAGTCCGTTGCGTCGTGCGCACCGGTTGTGGCGGTTTGATCTTGTCCTCGCGTTTTATGCTTACCCCACGGGTTTTGCCGCGGCCAGAATCAAGGAGCAACTGGGGGTGAGGGTGATTGTCAACACGCGGGGCGGCGATTTGTATCCCAACTATCACGGGTTGAGCAAGCCGCGGGTGGCGCGAACGATTCAGCGGGGCTATCGCATGGCTGATGCCATCATCTCATTGAGCCGTTGGACTACAAACCGTCTACACGAAATAGTGGGTGATGACCTGCCGCCGGTTGACCAGATTCCAAATGGCATCGACCTGAATCAGCATGATGGACGCCTGAATGCAGCTCGCGATCACCAGCCGGACTGCGATCCACAATCCCCTTTCATCCTGCACATGGCCCGACTCAGTGAAGTCAAGCAACACGAAACGGCTTTGCAGGCCGTCGCGCAAACCGCGGACATGTTTCGATCATCTGGATGGAAATACCTGATCGCTGGTGAAGGTAATCTGGCGGATCACCTGCAAAAACGCATTCACCAATTGGGTATTGATGACATTGTCCGGATGCTTGGCTCGCGCACGGGCATTGAACGCGACTGGCTCCTTGCCCATGCACAGTTTGCTGTGACTGCCAGTCGCGAAGAAGGCATGCCGAACGTAGTGATTGAGTCGATGGCGTCAGGCTTACCCATGCTCGCCAGCGATATTGACCCGCATCGTGAGTTGTTGGAAAACGCAAACTGGGGCATGCTGTTTTCTTTGGGTGATCACGATGCCTTGGCCACCGCGCTCGCACAGTGGATGCAAGCCGACCTTTCACAGCAGCGAACGGCAGCCATGCAGCACCGCACGAACTACTCGCTCGAGAAAATGATCGATGGTTATGAACGCGCCTGCCGTCGAGCGCTTCAATCATCCAGCGGATGAACTTCCAGCCAGCGCAGCAATGAGATGAGCGCGAACGCCGTGCGTACCTCACGGCCGCGGAACATGGCCTGCCGCCAAATCCTTTTGATTGCCGCAATGTTTAGGAATGGAGCCAATTCCGCTGTGCGTTGCACCAGTTCGCTGCCTCGGGTTTGCCATGTGGTACGGAAGTAATCTCGCAGGGGAACGCTGAAGCCATGCTTCGGGCGATTCCACACTTCGGCGGGTAGATGGCGTCGCGCCAGTTCGTTCAAGATCGTTTTCAGCCCTTGCGACAGCTTAACACTCGCAGGTTGCGGCAGAATCAAATCAACCACCGGATTACCGAGAAGCGGTACGCGCACCTCCAATGAGTGACACATCGATGCGCGATCGGTTTTCATCAGACAGTTGTCACTCAGGTAAGTCCAGAGATCAGCCCGCATCAACGCATCGGTGGTCATCTCGCCCGACCAACACAGCACCTTGCGATGCCAACTGCGAAGCACATCATCGGCGTAGCATGCCTCGTAAGCCGTGGGCGTTAACAGGCGGCACATTGCTTTTCGTCCGGAAGGGTATGGCCCCATACGGATGCGGTCCCACAGTACACGATCCTGCCCCCACAGTACGCGACGCTGCAACGCGCCCGGCCAAAATCCAAGCCGCATCGCAAACTCAAGTGGCGGATGGTACCATCGATGCGGATAGATGCCCTCGTGCTTCAGGAAGCGGTCGTAGCCACCGAACAATTCGTCACCGCCATCACCACTGATCGCCACCGTCACATGTTGACGGGTGCATTCGGCAAGCGCGAGCGTTGGCAAATATGCCGGGTCACCCAGTGGCTGGTCAAGATGGCCGATCGCATGATCGAACGCGATGGCATCCAGGTCGCGCGCATCAATCGTGGTGTGTTCGCAACCCAGGGCATCGGCAACAGCCTGGGCATGTGGTGCTTCGTCGTATTCAGTCGATTGAGGGAACCGCACTGTGAACGTGCGCACCGGTTGATTGGACACGCGCGACATGTAAAACGCCATCAGTGAACTGTCGACACCACCACTCAAGAACGCACCCAATGGGACATCCGCCACCATCTGCCGTTTGACGCTTTCGGCGATGGCATCGTCGGTCTGGCGAATCAGCGTCTCGAGCTCCATCGGTTGATCGATCGGTTCAGGGATGTCCCAGTACTGCTGCATGCGGTGGTCGCCGCCTGCTGCGTGCCAGGTCAATGTGTGGGCGGGGGGCAGGCAGTGAACGTCTTCCAGTATGCTTTGCGGAGCGAAGATCGTGCCGGTGGCCAGGTAATCGCGCAGCGCTTCATGGTTCAGCCGCCGCGGAAACCCGCGGAAATGAAAGAACGGCGCTAAGGTAGAACTGATGACGAAACCATCTTTGGTGCTGCAGAACAAAGGCTTGATGCCCATGCGATCTCGTGCGGCAAACATCCGCCTGGTGTCGCAATCCCAGATTGCGAAGGCGAACATGCCGTCCAGTTTTTTGACCACCTCCGCGCCCCAATGGGCATAGCCGTGAAGCAGTACTTCCGTATCACCCTCGGTGGTGAAGTTGCTGCCCGCCGCGCGCAGTTCGTCTCGTAACTCGCGGTAATTG
>JANQFT010000173.1 GCA_028277685.1 Phycisphaeraceae bacterium | reverse complement strand
GCGCAAGCTCGCCGAACGCACCACGCAGGCGACTGAAGAAGTGGGCGAATCGATCAAGGCGATTCAGACCGAAACCAGCACCGCCGTCGAACGCATGAGTGCGGGCACGGAAACGGTGGGTGAGGGTGTGAAGCTGGCAGAGAGGGCCGGCGATTCGCTCAGCGCGATCGTGGACGGTTCGGATCGTGTGGCCAACATGATCCAATCCATCGCCGCGGCAGCAGAAGAACAATCCGCTGCGAGTGAAGAAATCGCACGGAACGTAGAAAACATCAACGCGGTGACCAAGCAGTCCGCTGAAGGTGCCGGCCAAGCCGCGCAAGCGGCCACGCAGCTCAGCAGCAAGGCTGAGCAACTGCAGCAACTGGTTGCTCAGTTCAAACTTGCCAACAGTTGATCGATGCCAGCAAATAATCGCACGTATCAACCCGCGGATGCTGAGGCATCAGCGGGTTGTTTATTGGCTTGATCGGCAACACGCCAGTCTGCACCATCCCGTTCGACGGGGCGGTACAGCGTATCTCGTTCGACGGGGGTGAAACCTGCTTCGATGATCGCACGGCGAAGATCGGTCACACTTGTTTCTTGGTGCGTCGTGTCGTCGTTCACTTTGGTGATGTCGTACCAGACTACCGTGCCGTCGATGTCATCCACGCCATACTGAAGCGATAGTTGTGCCAAGGGCAAGGTCTGCATGATCCAAAATGCTTTGACATGTTGGAAGTTGTCGAGCATGAGCCGACTGATCGACAGCATCTTCAAGTCGTCCAGGGCGGTGGGGCCGGGCAGGTTGGCCAGCGCACTGCAGCCGGGGATGAACGGCAGGGGGATGACCGTTTGAAAACGACCGGCGTGATTTTCGTTGATCGCCTGGTCCTGCGCTTCGCGTAACTGCAGCAGGTGGTTCAGGCGGTCTTCCGATGACTCGATGTGGCCGTACAGAATGGTTGCGTTGCTCATCAGGCCGAGTCGATGCGCAGTGCGGTGTACATCAATCCATTTGTCGCTGCGAATCTTTCCTTTGAACGCTTCGTCGTGCACGCGATCATCGAACACTTCCGCGCCGCCCCCTGGCAGGCTGCCGAGGCCCGCGTCCATGAGATCACGCAGCACCGCTTCGACTTCACGTGGGCGCCGGTCGATGCGCGCCAGGTGGACGATTTCTACCGCGGTAAATGCTTTGATGTGTACCCGCGGGTACTCATCGTGAATCGCCCGCAGCATGTCGATGTAATAACTGAACGGCAGCCTGGGGTGAAGACCGCCGACGATGTGTATTTCCGTCGCGCCGACTTCGCGTGCCACACGCGCCTGTTCGCGTGCATCTTCCAGTGAATACTCGTAGGCCCCAACATCGCCCGCCTTACGGTGGAAGTCACAGAACAGGCAACTGAGTGCGCAGACATTGGTGTAATTGAAGTGCCGGTTGACGTTGTAGTAGGTGACATTGCCATGCAGCCGTCGACGCACGGTGTCCGCCATACGGCCGATCGTGTGAATGCGATCGGATGCAAACAGGCGTCGCCCGTCGTCGGCATTCAGCCGATCGCCACGTTCGACTTTTTTCGTGATGGACCAGAGATCATCTGACATTGGATGACATCATAGCCGCTTAAAACCGGAAAGAGGGGAGGAACCACTGAGGCACCAAGGAAGGCGCGGAGCTGACAGAATCAACAGGATTGACTGGATAGTCTGCGCAAAACCATCCTGTCAATCCTGTTAATCCTGTCCACTCTCATCCCCCTTGGTGTTCTTGGTGCCTTGGCGGTTCATCTCTTTCACACCGCCCTTTGCCGTCGTGCTTCATACATCAAAACTGCGGCGGTGACAGAGACGTTCAGGGAATCGACTTCGCCGAACATGGGTATGCAGACCATGCAGGTGGCACTGCATCGCCAGGCGGGGTCGAGGCCGCGGTCTTCCGAACCGAGCACAATGGCCGATGCCTCGGTGAACGGGGCGCGGGTGTGGGCGACGGCGGCATCGGGCGTGGCGGCAACCAGTGTGATGTCCTTTTCTTCCAGGTAATCGCGGAGCACTTTACCCGACTCGCATACCACCGGCAAGGTGAACACCGCGCCGGTGCTGGCGCGGATGCAGTTGGGGTTGAACACATCCGCCTCGGGTGAATCGATGAATACCGCGTCGATACCCGCGGCGTCGGCCGTGCGCAGGATCGCGCCAAGGTTGCCCGGTTTTTCCAGTCCGCTGCACACGACCACCAACGGTGGATCACCCAAGGCCAATTCATCCAGCGAAGCATGACGTGCTTCAAGCACGGCGATCATTCCCTGCGGGTTCTGTCGATAGGTCACCTTATCGAGAATGCGCCGGGTGATCTCAATCAATTCTGCGTCGTTTTCGATAGCCTGCTGCACCAGCACATCATCGGCCGGTACATCGTCGCACAGGTACAGTTCAGCCAGGGCGAAACCGGCGTCGAGCGCGCGCTCCAACTCGCGCGCGGTTTCCACCGTGAACAAACCACTGGCCCGACGGGCAGAGGCGTTCTGCAAACGGGCCAGTGATTTCACGCGGGGATTAGCAGTGCTGGTTAGTTTCTGCATAGAAAGTCCTGGTTTGCATCGGGCCTAGCGAAGGGTCGGGCCACGAAGACACGAAGGTTCAGGGCAAGTGTGAGTCATCTTCGCGTCATCGTGTCTTCGTGGCCCATGGTCTTCTATCCAAATGCGGTCATGCCGCTGGACCCGATCAGCAGGTGGTACAGGTCCTTGGAAAACTTCGCGAGGAAGAAATTCATGATGATGATGGTCACGAAGCTGGTCACAAACGCGTCCGTTGTTGCCCGGCCCACACCACGTGCGCCTTTGCCGCAATAGAATCCTTTGTAACAGCAGATCACCCCGATCGCGAGGCCGAAGAACACGCTCTTGCTCAGGCCGGTCATCACGTCCCACATGTTCACGAAGCTGGCGCTGAACGACCAGTAATCATGATTGGTCACGCCGAACATCTTCACGGTGATCAGCCACCCGCCGGCCATGCCCACCACATCACTGAAGATGGTCAGAATGGGAATCATGATCACGCATGCCAATACGCGCGGCACCACCAGATAACTGACCGGATCGGTTGCCATCGAACGCATCGCATCAATTTGCTCGGTCACCACCATGGTGCCCAACTCCGCGGTGAACGCGCCGCCCACGCGACCGGCCAACATCATCGCCGCCAGCACCGGGCCAACATGACGCACCACGGAAATGTTCACCACGCCCCCGAGTCGTGTCTCCTGGCCGATGGCGGCAAATTGCGCGAACAGTTCCACCGCCAGTACCATGCCGATGAATCCGCCGGTGATCATCACGACGGACAAACTCATCGTGCCCACATCAAACAGTTGGGGCCAGATCAGTCGCCACCGACGTGGTTTGTTGGCATCGCGCAGCATCCACAGTGCGATGGAACAGGAAAAGGCGACGAACAGTCCAAGCCGTTCGAGCAAATCGCCCGTGCGTTTCAGCGGGATCGCCAGCATGGCATTGAGTGTACCTGCCAGGGCAGGTGGGGTCATCTGGTTGGCGTTGATGAATCACAGAGGACGCAAAGACACGGAGTCACAGAGGGAGATTCATTTTTTTAGCGCAGCCAAACTACGCACTTTCTCCGTGTCTTAGTGTCTCTGTGCCCTCCGCGATCAACAGCAACATGACATCTGCCCGTTACCCACCTACAATGTGATCTTCCGCAGGAGTCTACAGGTATGGGGTTACGCGACGACATTCTGCACGAGCCGATTTCTGAACTGGCGCTCAAGCCGCTGCTCAGTGTGCCGGTGGGTATGACGGTCCGCAGGGTGGTTACCGCCATGCGTCGCCGCAAGATGGGGTCGGCCGTGGTGATGGAAGACGGTGCCAATCCGGTGGGTTTTTTCAATGAACGTCTGCTGATGCACATGCTGGTGAACGAGACCGGAACATTAGATAGCCCGGTTGATCAGGTGATGAGCGACGAGTTGATTACACTCAGCGTTCATGATCCCATTGCCAAACTCATTGTCACGATGCAGGAACGCAAACTGCGGTGGATCTGCGTGACCGACGACGCTGGCCGCGCGCATTCCATCACCGGTTGTAAGAACCTGTTTGAGTACCTGGTCGACCATTTCCCCCGTCACGTGAAGGTTCGTCCTTTGCGGTCGATCATGGCGATGGAACAGCGGGAGGGAGCATAATGAAACGCCGACGCCGCCAACCCACGCCCGGTGAGTTTGTTGACCCGCTGAGCAATTATGAAGCACCGGACTACGCCGACGATTTCGAGCAGGCCCTGTGCGAGGAAACGGTCGATGCGATCGACTTCAAGCCGTTCCTGAAGGTTGATGAATCCGCCAGCGTGCTGGATGCGATGAAGGTGATGGCCGCAGAGAACAACGCCTGCGTGGTCGTGGTCGATTCGGACGACAAACCAGTCGGCATTTTTTCCGAGCGTGATGTGGTCCAAAGCGTGGGCGACGACGCAGCGGAACTGGCGAAGGTACCCATCACCGATGCGATGACCCGTGATCCTTACACGGTTTACCGCACCGACTCCCCTGCGCAGGTACTCAACCTGATGGGCAGTGGGGGTTTCCGCCATGTGCCGGTGGTGAATGCTGATGGCAAGCTGCTGGGTCTGATCGGCACGCGCCGCATCTTACGCTGGTTGAGTGGTTACTTCGCCGATGTGGCAAGCGCATAAGGTACCAGTTTTGTGCTGATTCTGTGCTTGCCTCATTTCCCCTGGTTTTTTCCCTGTAAAAGTGATGTCGAGGGAGGCTCGGCCGATCTGGTCACGGGGCGGTTTGCATTGATCTTGCATTTCTGCGACAGAAACATCCAGTTCAATGCGTCTGGAATCTCGTCGGTTTTCCATTAAGATACCTACCTCGCGCGAGCGAAAGCTTGCTGGCTAGAGGGCCAGCCCACACCGACTTCGCCTGCCATCCTCCGAAAGGGTCTGCTGTTGACCTTCCGCGCGGTGACCATAGGTCTGTTGACCGGACTCGCCATTGCCTTTTGCACGTACTTCAATGATTGGGTCGTGCAACAAACACATTTCGTGGGCAATCTCATGCCCATCAGTGTGTTTGGAACGCTGATCCTTCTTTACTTCATTGCCAACCCTTTGCTGGGGCGATTGAAGAGCGACTGGACGTTCAGTGCCGGCGAAATGGCGATCATTGCCATTCTTAGCCTTGCCGTGTGCGGTTGGCCCGGCTCCAACTTCTTCCGCACGTTTGCCGGCACCACCGCCATGCCGGTCAACCTCGAAACAACCAACGCCGGCTGGCAAAGCTCGCAGGTCCTTTCCTACGTGCCTGGCGGCTCACCGCAGTTGGCCGTCGGCTACATGAAGGATTGGCCCCAACTGGCGGATGTACTGGTCGAGGGTGAAAAAGCGGAAACGCCATCCCCCGCATCGCACATCTGGTCGCTGCTGGAGCCGGGCGCTCGCTATCACCTGCAACAGGTGTCGCTCAACCGCGAAGCCAGCACTTCGAACAAGCGTGCGATTCTGCGTGGCTTGAATGAAGTCATTCTTGGTGCCCAGCTATTCAATGAGGCCGGCCGGATTGCGTTTGCTTCGGTGGAGTTACCTGCCGCCGATCAGGCCGTGGCCGATCAACTGATCGCCGGTGAACTGAAAGACACGCAGATTCATCGTTTCAATCGCGCGCTGCTTGCCGCCACATTCCCGCAATACATTGCCCCCGTCCCCGCAGGCGAGGGCGTTTTGTTAGCGGGGGCACAGTCCGACCCCGAAGCCATCGAAACCCTGGCCACCGGCTGGGGCGAGAAGGGCGGCCTGAAAGCCGTGCCGGGCAATATCCAACGCGTGCCTTGGGGCACGTGGTGGCCGGTGCTTCGCCTGTGGGTTGGCGTGGGGTTGTGTCTGGCGATCGCTTCGTTGTGCCTGGCACTGATCGTGCATCCACAATGGTCGCAGCGCGAATTGCTGCCTTATCCACTGGTACGTTTCCTGGATGAACTGACCCATCCCGATTCGCACACGCAGCGTCCTCGTATCTTCGCTGAGCGGTTGTTCTGGGTGGCGTTTCTCATCGTGCTGGGTATTCACATTGTCAACGGCCTGCACGCCTGGTTCCCCAATGTGCCCGGGGTGAAGCTGGCCCATTCGATCAACGCGTTGAACGAACTGTTCCCCAATGCCCGTAAGGTACCCGGTGCATGGGGTTTATGGAACATCAAGCTTTACTTCAGTGTGATCGGCTTCGCGTTTTTCCTGTCCAGTGAAGTGGCGTTGAGTATGGGCCTGACCACCGTGGCGTGGGTGGTGTTCGGTTCGTTCCTGATCAGCAGCGGCGTAGCGGTGCAGAACAGTTGGTCGGAGCCTCACATCGGCTCGATGACGCGCTTCGGCGGTTATCTGGGGGCGGCCCTGATGATCCTGTACGTTGGCCGCAAGTATTACCTGAACGTGCTCAGCAGCGCTTTTGGCATGCCACGTGGCAAGGAAACACCGGTCTACGCCACGTGGGCAGCGCGGTTTTTGGTGTTGGCGATCGTGACTTCGGTTTATCTGCTGGGGCGGTACGGTGGATTGAGTTGGCAGTTGGGCTTGTTGACCATGCTGCTGTGTCTACTGGCAGTGCTGGTGGTGGCGCGTATTCACGCTGAGGCCGGCGCGTTCTTTATTCAACCTTCGTGTTTGCCCATGGCGGTATTGGCCGGCGTGTTTGGCATTCAAGGGCTGGGGCCTGAAGCGTTCATCGTCATTGCGTTAGCCAGTGTGATTCTGGTCGGCGACCCGCGTGAAGCGATGATGCCCTATCTTGTCAGCGGTTTGCGCGCTGGTGATGTGATGGCGCGCACCAGACCCGCCACCACCGGGCGTTGGCAGTTGCTGATGATTCTGATCGGCTTGGGTGCGGCCTTGGTGGTCACGCTCACCGTCCAGTACAACGAAGGTTTGTCCAGCCGCGATTCCTGGGGCAACCGCGCCTTACCCAAGATGGCCTTTAGCACGCTGAACCGGCAGTTATCTGAACTGACCAGTCGCGGTGAGTTATCCGAAGCGATGCAGGTGGAGGGCTTTGGCCACTTCACCTCGATGAGGCCGAATTGGTCGGCACTGGGTTGGGCGGGCCTGGGCCTTGGCTTGGTAGTCGGCTGTGCGGTGGCGCGTTTGCGTTTGCCGTGGTGGCCCTTGCACCCGGTGTTGATTCTCATGTGGGGCACGTACCCCAGCCACCAATTTGCCTGGTCGTTCCTGTTGGGATGGTTGGCGAAGACGGCCGTGGTGAAACTGGGCGGTTCGAAGAGCTACCAGAAAGTGATCCCGGTGGCGGTAGGGATGATCGCTGCGGAAATTCTGGCTGCCATCCTCTGGCTGGGTGTGGGTTGGACGTACTTCGCCATCACTGGCAAGCCGCCCACGGTGTATGCCTTGCTACCACGCTAAACGTTGTGAACCATGCCTGTATCGCTCAGCCAACCCGGACGCGCCAATCGCCTGCGCCAGCAGAACATGAAGAGCCTGAACGCGCCAAGTTCATCTCCGCAAACCGACTGGTCGATCG
>JANQFT010000519.1 GCA_028277685.1 Phycisphaeraceae bacterium | reverse complement strand
ACACCACCAGAATACGTCCAGGCGCATCAGATGGAATCAGTGACATCGCGGCGCGGAGGGCTTTGTGCATGTCCGAGGCATCACGCCCGACCACGTGAGTGAATTCGTTGAAATTCGCTGCCTGTGGTGTTTGCTCAATTGCCACATGCTCGCCAAACGACACCACGGCGAGTCGGTCTTCACGATCCATTTCTTTCTGAATAGCATTGATGATTTCGATCTGACGGTCCGCCGCGCCCTGCGGCATGGATAAACTGCGGTCGGCCACCACCACCACGGTGCCCGCACGACTGGGCATGCGAATGGCCAAACCGCTCAAGCCTAGAATCACCAACAGACAGATGACGATGCGCAACGTCATCAAAAAACGCGAAGGCAACCGCCAGAACCACAACGATGCCGTCAACGGCACGATCAGCAACAGCCAGGCCGGATGGAACAGCGTCATACCCGCACCCCCTCGCTGATGACATCATCGGTCATACCGCGTGTACTACGGGCAATCAGATATTGATGCAACACCATCAGTAACAGGGCCGCCAGGATGAACAGCCAGGCGATCGACTGATATTCACGTTGAAGGGTTCGTTCATCCAACCAGTCTCCCCACGTGTTTGTGCGGCAGGTGGATAAGTCCGATTCGTCCGGCGACAGCGCATTCACCGCGAGTTGATATTTGGCTGCCCCCGCGGTGATTTGATGTAACCCGGTGACGCGCGGCTCGAGCAGGACTTGTCGACCATTCACCGGCAGGTTATACGCGTGGCCGTCCGGTTCAAGCACCTGCACTTGCTCAGCATCCTGATGTAAGGTCAGGGTGGTCGAAGCACCAAGTCGCAAGTTGGGTTTGCGGATGCCGGGAAGAAATACGCTGCGCCATTCGATCAGGTTCCAGAAAAGGATGGGCCAGTTGGCGCTGTCCTGCATGGTGGAAAGTTTCGGGTCGATGCGCAGGTGTAATTCGTGTCGGCCACTGATGCTGCGTTCATCGGTAAGCAAAGGCGTGTTACCCACCGTGATCACGGGCAGACCGGGCAAATTCGTTTTTGAGCCGGATCCCCAGATGGTGCCGGCCAGGCTCAATCCTTGTGTAAGCGGATGCGCACGATCCATCACGAACGGCCCGACATACGAAGCAGTTTCATCCTCCTTCACCATGACCAGTTTCCAGGCCCCAACCGGAGCGGAGGCTTGTGGTTGATCGGTGATAAGCAGTTCCGTGCGGGCGGTGTCGAGTCGCGCGCGTCCGGTGGAAGCTAAACCGGAGTAGACCATGGTGGCCAAAACTTCATCCGCGATGCGCGTGGTCACGTGAACCGGTCGATGACGTTCTGGCAACAGCACCACTTCGTTGTCGATCATCAAGTCATCTTCGTTCAACTTCACCCGAATGACATCGGCGGTTGGGGGTACATCAAACGTGATGCGCTGTACCTGACTGGGTGCGAGTTGCAGCGCAGATTGCTGTGGTGGGGTGTTGTTGTCGAAAGTAATCTCCAGCCGCGCGATGGACGCGGTGGGGGAAAGGTTAGCGACTTCAAGCAGACAGCGTTCGCCGGTATGACTGGGTGATCGCACCGCATTGATGATGGCCAGGTTCGACATTGGTTTACCCACTGCCTGCCACTGCGTACGCGTGTCTTTCAGTTCGGTCGGCGGTTGTTGATCGGTGATCACCAGGATGTGGGCTTCGGGCCCACCGAGTTCGGTGGCAAAGCTGATCGCTCTTGGCAAGTCGGCGTACGCCGAAGTGCATTGCCACCGTTTCAATTGATCCATCGTCTGACGGCGCTGCCGTGTTGGTTCACCCAAAGCCTGCGGCGAAATGGAAGCAATGATCAGGTGCGTGGCGTAACCACGATGTTTGTCGAGGGTTTCGCGGATGCGTTCGATGCCGCGCGAACGGGCGCTATCCGGGTGGCCAGCCTGCATGGAATAGGAATCATCCAACACCACCATCAGCGGTCGCGATGCATGGCCGATCAACAAACGCGGATCGGACGCGGCAATGATCAGCAACACCAGCACCAGCAGTTCCAGCAGCAGAAGCAGAGGAATCTGCAAACGTTCCACACGAGACCCACCCTCGCGTGGTTGGCGTTGATCCATCCACAACATCAAGCTCGACACTGCTTGCCGCTTGTATCGGTTGCGTAACCAGTAAATAGCCAGCAGCGCCGGCACGGCAGCTAATGCAGCGAAGGCAAGCGGAAATGTGAACAGCGGCAGCATAATAAATACTTACGTTGTCGAAACGATTGGTCGTTTCCTATGGCCAAGCCATCGAGCCATCAAGGCATCGGGGCATCAAGGTACTTCCTCAAACATGTTTCTCCTTGTTGGCTCGATGGCTTGATGCCTTTTTGTTCCCCTATACCTCCGCGGCAAATCACTCACGGCAGATTCAAAATTTCTGCAGACACGAGCTCGGACAGATCCCAATCTTCCAAGACGCGTTCAGCGATTAACGTCGTCATGGTGGCACCGACCTGTCGGGCAGCGCGGTGCCAGTTTTGTTGATGAGCACTCAGTTGATTGCGGTAACGCTGTTGGGCCACGGCATCGACGAACACTTCGCGCACCTGTTGGGTTTCACAATCGACCAGACGTACGTTCCCGCGCTGGGGCGGGTCGATGTCAGCCTTGGACAACAGTTGCACCACGAACACCCCGGCCGAGCCGTGGGACAGATGGTCCAGTGTGGTCACCGGGTCTCCGATAAACAACAGATCGCTGATGAACACACGCAAACCCTGGGTGCGCCATTGCGGCGGAGTGCGCCCGATCGCTTCGTGTGGTGCGGTGCGGGCGTTGAAGTCGATGCGATCCCATGCGGTGGGGCGATCGTTGCC
>JANQFT010000477.1 GCA_028277685.1 Phycisphaeraceae bacterium | reverse complement strand
GGTTTTGGCAACGCCGGCTGGGATTACGTCATCACCGTGACCAACATCACCGGCAGCGGCCTGACGTTTGAAGATGGCCAACTGGTTTCGATCGACCTGAACGCGGATGTCTCGGTGTTGCCTCGCTTTGGTGGCAGCTTTGCCTTCGGCAGCAGTTACGATGGCACGTTAAGCATCAGCGGCAACCAGTTTGCTTTTGATGTCGATGTGATTCAGGACGTCCAAACGGCCTTTGGCCTGTTTACTGATACGCACTTGATCTTCAATCGCACCGGCACGATCGACGCGGTGATTCCCGAGCCGACCACGATGGGTCTGCTCATCTGCGGTGGCTTGGCGCTGGTGCGTCGTCGTCGCGCTGCTTGATTGCCTTGTGATATAAACTTTACCCCGCCGGTCGCACGCTCGATCGGCGGGGCCTTTTTTCCTCCCGCCCCTGCCTCCCTCCCACACGCCCGGTGTGCCATGTTTCAGAGAGCCGCTCATTCCACTGTGACCAGACCCTTTGCCGTGCAACGCGGTTTTACGCTGGTCGAACTACTGGTGGTCGTCGCGATCATCGCACTGTTACTGGGTATCCTGCTGCCGGCGTTGAATCATGCGCGTGAGGTTGCCCGAACTGTACAGTGCAATTCACGCTTGCGTCAGATCGGCCTGGGGGCACGGATGTACGCGCAGGACTACAATGATGCCCTGCCACCGCACAACACTGTCGACCCAAGCTTAGACGACCCGAATCTTCCCGGAAATGGTGCGAACATGGCTTGGTGCTGGGCACAGGTGGCGGGCGATTTAGACTACGCCTTCAAGAATGGTTCGGTATCTCGATATCTGCAGGATGTCTCATCGATTGCCGGGTGTCCTTCGTGGGACACACCCACAGACGCCATCGACTGGGCCAAAGCCACGCCGTTCTTCAACGCATATGCACTCCCGATGGTCGTACACTATGGGTACAACGGCCGCATGCTTGGACTGAATGCTGGCATGGGCATTTGGCGACCTTTCAAGCAGACACAGATCGACTTTCCATCCACCACAGTCATGTTTGCCGATAGCGGACAGTTGAATACCGATGCCGGCGGCTCGGGTGAAGCTTCCATCTGGCCACAGTGGGAATTAGAGCCACCTGCGGATGACACGGCCAGCCCTCTACGCGTCAAGGGGGGAAACACGGTTCACGGGCGGCACAACGGCGGCGGCAAAGGCAACGTGGTTTGGGCTGACGGCCATGCTTCCACTGAAGATGTCACGCTCGCCCATGCCAGCAATGAGCAGAAACCGCTGTTCCTTGGTACGCTCGACCCCAATGATAATGACGGCCCCACAAACGAATGGTGGCACGGAGGCCATGAATGATGCGATCTCTTGTCTGCGTTTTACTTGGCGCGGTGCTGCTGGTCGTGGCTGGGTGCAATGATAGTCATCCGCCCGTCTTCGCCGAAAATGCCACCCTCGATGAGAAAATCGAAATCACCCGCGAGCACGTGAAGTGCCCCGGTATGGTGGTGGGTGTCTATCGCAACGGTTCAACACTCGTCGAAAAAGCCTATGGTCTGGCCGATATCGACACCGGCGAAACCCTCACGCTGAATCATCACTTCCGCATCGCCAGCATGACCAAACCCGTCGTCGCCACGGCACTGTTGACGATGGTGGATGAAGGCAAACTCTCGTTGGATGACACCATTGACGCTTACATTCAGGGGGTGCCGAATGGTGAGCAGATCACCTTGCGCATGCTCGTGCAGCACATGTCCGGCTTGATGAACTACATCGGCGTGCCATCAGTGAAGAAGGCATTCGCCGCCGAACCGCAGCGACATTGGTCGCAGCAGGAACTGCTGGACATGGCATACAGCTACCGCGGCGGTGTGTGGCAGAAGCCAGGTCACAAATTCAGCTACTCCAACACAAACTACGTGTTGCTTGGCATGGTGATGGAGAAGATCGAAGGTAAGCCGTTGGCCGATATTCTTGCCGCGCGCGTGATGAAGCCGCTTGGCTTGAAACACACGCAATACACGACCGACATCGCCATGCCCAAGCCGTTTGCGCAGGGCTATCAGTACGGCGATGAAGATGGCCCCATCTACTGGCGCGGTAAAGGTGTGGTGCCACATAATGTAACGAACACTTCCCCCTCGATGTGGCACGGCGCGGGTGCGATGGTGTCCACGCTTGGTGATGTAAAACGTTTGTTCGATGCGATCATAGCTGGCGAACTGCTCAGCAAATCTTCCCACGCGGAGCAGATGAATCTGATCGATGGTGATTACCCGATGGGCATCGACTATCGCTACGGGCTTGGCCTGATGAGTTACGAAGGGGTGATCGGTCACAACGGCACGGTGCCGGGTTACCAGGTCGGCGCTTCGTATGATCTTGAGCGGGGCATCACCATCATCGTCTTGGCTAACACCTATGCCAGCCCGCGTTATGAAGAGCCGGCCAACGCCATCTTCTACATCACGATGAAACACCTCACCGGCCAGTCTTTCGCGCCGCCCACCTGGTCCGGCTGGTAAAGCGCATGGCTGAGTTCAAACGTAAGAACCTTTTCCAACTGACGTGGCCGCTGTTCCTGTTCGCGCTGCTGTCGTTGGGTACGACGTTGGCTGATGCGATCCTGATCAGCCAATACTCTGAAGACCTGAACGCGGCGGTGAGTGTGGCGAATCAGATTCTCGGGGTGGCTTACGATCTGTCTGCCCTGTTCTCGGTGGGTACCGTGGTGCTGGTTGCCCAGCGGCTCGGGCGCAATGAAACCGAGCAGGCTGAACGCATCGCCACGCTTGGCATTGTGGCCAACACGTTGTTCAGTGTGTTGATTGCCATCGCGGTGGTGGCGGCCGGACCCACGTTAATCGGTTGGGTGAACACGCCGGCTGAAGTCGTCAGCGATGCCCTAATCTACATCAACGTGATTGCGTTCGCGATGGCGTTCAACGGATTCATGGTCGCAGCCGGCGCGGTGTTACGCAGCTACGGCCACACCATTGAAATCCTCGTGCTCGGCATTCTGGCGAACGTGCTGTACCTGTTCCTGGAGTACGCGCTGATCTTCGGTGCCTTCGGTTTTCCGGAACTCGGTGTGTGGGGCGCGGCACTATCCACGTTGATTGTGCGGGTCAGTGGTGTCGTACTGCTGATCTTCGTTTTGCGTTGGCGATTGAAGTTCAGCTGGTCGCTGCGATTCGATCTGCACCGCACATGGCGCGGTGCGCTGCGAATCTTCAGGCTCTCTTTTCCCAGCGTGGGCGACAACATCGCCTACAACAGTTACCAGTTGATCATGCTGTCGTTCATTGCCGCCATTGGCAAGGATGCGGTGAACACGCGTTCCTGGGTGCTGAACATCACCGCATTCCTGGCCATGCTGTCGTTGGTCATTTCTCAAGGCAACGAGGTGCTCATCGGCTACGACCGTGGCGCGGGCGACAACCAAAAAGCACGTAAGCGCGGCCTGTACACCGCCATCAGCACCAGCATCGTCGTCATGTTGCTGGCGGGTCTTGCATACTTCTTCTCCGACGCACTCATGGGTTTGTTCATGCGTGAGGAGAACGCATGGATACTCTCGACCGCGCGCGAAGTGTTTCTCATCGGCATCATCCTGGCGCCGCTGGGCGTGATCACGACCATTCTGTTCAACGCGCTAAAGGCTGTGGGTGATGTGAACTGGCCCGCAGGGTTGAGTCTGGCGGGCACGTGGGTCATCGGTCTGCCCACGGCTTATTTGCTGGTGGTGCGCATGGAACTGGGGCTGCCCGGTTTGTGGTACACCATGCTGATTACCGAGCTGTTCAAGGCATCGGTCATGTTTATCCGCTGGCAACGTATGCGTTGGATTCAATATCACGTGATGGATGACGCGACACCCCAAAGTATCGAGACAGCCGAGTAACCCCGCGTCGATGAACGGCAAGCAAGCCATCCTGCAACGCCTGCGGAACCGCATCGGGCGATTGAAGTATCGCCCCGGCGAACGGTTCGTGCCCGATCGACAGAAGGCGTTCGACCACTACACCGCATTCCTTTTGCGGGAACTGCCCAAGCCACCCGCGCGTTTTGAATTGGTATCCAGACGTCGCCTAGATGCCTACCCCGAAGGCCCAGCCACGTGGGAGTTACGTTTTCGCGCGCCTCCGCTGACGCCCGAGATGGAACCGGGCGATCTGGTCTATCTGTTCTGGCGTAACGCCAAAGTCACCGTGGATGAACTGCTGAAATTGCTTCCACCTGCGCGGCGTCGATTTGGCGTGTGGAGCTTCGGCAACACGCTGTGCCCTGCATCGTTCACTCGCGTCAGCGATCGAGAGTTACTGGAAAGCACGCTTGATCTTGGCGCAGCATCCGACGCGTTGGTGCAAGCTGCCGATATGACGTCGCCTGACGATGGTCAATGTTATCGCGTTGCTACCATTCTCAAACGATGTTCTGCCGTGGCGAACTGGAAGTCGCTAATTCGTTTTCAGCCACGCATTGCGCCACGCATTTACACGGTGGCCGGTCTGCCGCAGCACGATCCGGATGGATGCTTCACGGTACTGATCAGTGAACCACGGGTGGTGTATGTTGGAGATGAAGCGCCGACGATTGGCCGTGGGGCTGCATACTTTCGATCGTTGGAGCTGGGCGATACCGTCGTCGGCTACCGCCTGCGACATCCCAACAGTTTGCCTTGTTCGTATGGATACGATGGACCGGGGCTTGCCGTAGTCACCGGGTCTGCCATTGCGGGTGTGATGGCTGTGCTGCAGACGGATCAGGTTCCGCCCGGGATGTGGCTGGTCTGGGGCGTGCGCGATCGTGAGCGTGGGGCATACTTTGATGAAATCTTACAGCAGTCCCTCGCCGAAGGCCGTCTCGCTCGCGTGGATATCGTGCAGTCCAATCCAACAGATGGCTCAATCCCTCAGCGCGTGCAGCAATTTCTGGAACAGCATCGCAAGCAGATCACAGACCAACTGAACACGCCCAATGCCTGGGTGTACATCAGCGGACAACCTGCCATGGGCGAGCAGATGATGCAGGTGCTTGCTCCGCTCGTCGCTGGCACCACACGAGACTACCAAGATCGTATGCAGTGGATCAGTTCGACGTGATGCACATCAATCCCTCCACTTCACCAGTGTGACCTGCACATCACCGGTGACGGCTGACACCGAACCGGTAGCCGGAACTCGAGCATGGATCAATCGATCTGTTCCGCCAGGTAGGTCACTCAATTGAATCAGCGGGTTGGCCGCGAGTACTTTGCCATGCTCGTTGTGGATGCGTGCGTTGAGGACGATTTGCTCAGCTATCTTCCCAGTGTGATTGTGAACGCGGCAAGTCAGTTGGTAGCTGCCGTTCACGCGCGTTGTTTGGGTGACGGACACTTCGATGCCATCAAGTTGCTTGAAGGTCTGCTCATTGAAACCGCGCGAGCCAGCAAGCCGCCAACCCCAGATGGTGATCGCGCCGATGGCAACAAGCGCAAGGATCAACATCGAGATGCGGTGGGATTGAAGGGATTGCTTCATGCGTGCGACCTTCGCCGATCAATAGTAAGGATTGGCTTCATCAGGTGGTGTGTTCACGCCCAGGAACTCAGGTTCGGCGGGGAAGGCTTGCACGAATTCAACGTGACCATCAACAAATGCGGCATTCGCCCAAAGGTGATCCGGATCGGGCAGGTACCACTGAGCACGCGGATTGGAAGCGACCACGCCCTGCATGGTGCGGTGGATTGGTATGCTGCCGATCAGAACCTTTCGGGTGGGATGCTGATAGAAGTTCAGTCGCAGTGTTTCGCCCAAGGCCAGTGGCGCGTTGGCGAAATCGTCAAAGGAGAATTCAGCCCCGACGAATTTCGCAATTCCCATCGGCGCGCCCACGCCGGTCATACGGTTGTAGCCGGAGGCATAGAAGTAACTGCTGCCATACATGTCGAACGCGGTGGAAGTGGCCTGCCAGCCGGCGGTGTCGAACCACCAGAGCGGTTCGCCCTGGTCGGCGGGGCTCTGGAAGACCTGTTCGTTTTCGATGTAGCGATTCAGCAGTCGCTCGTTTGCTGGCAGCGTTCCGCCAAACATGTGCGGGGGTAACCAGGGGTCAGCCGGGTCACATCGCCCGTTCGTTCCGCCAAGTTCATGTGGTGCTGCGCGCGGAGCGGTGCCTGCGTGGTCGTTACCATACGTGACCACGCCAAGTCCGATCTGTCTGAGATTGCTTTGACACACCACGCGCTTGGCGGCATTTCTGACACCGGCGAGTGATGGCAGCAGCAAACCCAGAAGCAGGGCGATAATCGAAACCACCGTCAGCAGTTCGACCAGCGTAAAACCACGATCAAACCTGGAAGTGACCGCAGGCATCAGGCACCAGCATCTTCCTTGGGTTTGACGGCAACCAGCGATATGGCCGAGATGTGCTTGCGCATCGCGCGGAAGGTACGACGCATCTCCAGCACTCGGCGGCGCTCCGGGCCACGTGTCAACATGCGACTGACAAACCGTAACGCGCCGAACAAACCTTCATCACGGATCATGCGGGCTGGCTCAAGTAACGTCATCGGGGCCATCTTGTGATGCACCACTTCAAAGCCAGCGTCTTGAAAAAGCCCGATCCAATCATCCACCGGCACTGGATGCACCTTGTGGTGAATCGAATGCGTGAGTGTCTTACGCACATGGTCGGCCGCGTCATGATCATCGCCCAGCGCGACTTCGTGCATGGCGAATCGACCGCCCGGTTGAAGCAGACGGAACGCCTCGGCAATGATCTGCCTGCGCCGTGTGGGCGACTCCATCGTCAGCATCGCTTCCACGTACAACACTGAGGCTGCCTCGTTCGGCAGATCGGTTTGCTGGGCGGTGCCGTTGATCACACGGCGACGCTGGTCATCGACATCCAACCAACGTCGCACAAGATTGGCCGCATGCTCATCACGTTCGACCGCGGTGTAGACCGCCGGCTGTTTTTCCAGAACCAGTTGCGCGGTGCGCCCCATGCCAGGCGCAAACTCGATGACCTGGTCTTTCTGGCCGACGTCCAGTGAATCGATCATCCACTTCGTCAGTTCCGCGCCGCCGGGACGAAGCACACGCTTGCCCAGTCGAGCCAGCACCCAGTGACCTGGCATCTTGGCGATGTCGATGCCTTCCCCGGGCATGGTTTCTTCGGCGGAAGACTTCACAGAATCAACTGGCTGCGTGGTCATGGGTTTATCCTTGAGGTGAAACGCGAACCGTCACGTCGATATGCAATCAGTGACGCCGACGACGTGCAACAACGCTTGCAATACCGATGCACAGCAGGATGCTGGCAGGTTCTGGAATCGCCTGCGTGGTGTACGCGATGGTGGTGTTACCCACCGTGGTGTTCAGGTTGATCGGCAAGCCCGGTCCTGCGTATTGCGGTTGCGTCGGATCGGCCTGCGTGATGAGCAGGTAGGTCGCATCCACTGGCAGGCGCGGTGCGACCTCATCCAACAGGTAATCTTCGAAATCACCTGCGAAGAAGCCGGAAGGTGATGTGAGGTTGGCCGCCGCCAGACCAACCACATTCAGTTGATCGACCGGAATGAGGTAACCGTCTTGCGAAACATCGCTGAAGGTGGCATCGATATCCAACGGACTGGGATCGCCATCGGCATTGGTCGCCAGGTAGAAGTCGAGGTTGTAGCTGATCGCCCAGTCGGCCGAAGCATCCTGCCACGTGCCGGTAGTCACCACACCATCCACGTTCATCGATGGATTCAGCGTCGCCGGATCGCCCGGGGCCACGAGGAACTGATTCATCTGCACGATAGGCGTGGCGATGCCGGTGTAGCTTTGCGATTTTGGGCTGACGCTCCACGTTCTCGGACCAGTGTTCGTAAACGAAAGGCCAAGCATCCCGGTGAGTGATGGTGCCAACGTGAAATCGGAGCCGGCTGCGCCGGGAGGCTGAGCGAGATTGTGACTCATCGTGCCATTGGGATTGAACGCAGCGCCCGGCGCCACGTCATCCGGGGTGTAGACCAACCAATCGCTCCCCGCGAAACCGTTGGCCGGCTTCACGCCAACAGCACTGGGCAATTCCGTGGTTGCCTGGGTGTTGTCCCAAGTCAGAAGTGTGAAGTCCACATCCACGCCTGAAGCTGGTTGGGCAGCCGTCCAGATCAGTAAGGCCACGCTCATGGATACCGCAAATTTCATCGTTTCTGCTCCATAAAAGGCATTTTGATGCGATTGATACTGCAAAACAGTCGCAATATATTGGTCGGCAAGCCGCGCGTCAAGTTAATTAAGGCATTAATACCCTAATAGTTGATTAAGGTTGCGTGTGGTTCTTCACGCGGTGCTGCTACAATGCCAAGTCCAGCGAGAAGTGCCCCATGAAACTCCTGTCCGAAGCATCTGAATACGCATTGCGCGCGGTGGTTTGGTGTGCTCAATACCCGAACCGTACGTTCAAAGTCCGCGAAATTGCCGAGCACACCCAGTCAGCCCCGGGATATCTGGCAAAAGTGCTGCAGTCACTTGCCAAAGCCGAGATTCTTCTCACTCAGCGCGGCAGCCATGGTGGTTTTCGATTGAACCGTGATTCCGCCGAACTCACTGCATTTGATGTGATCCAGGCCATCGACCCGATTGAGCGCCTACCGGGTTGTCCGCTCGGTTCAGCCAAACATCAGAATCAGCTATGTCCGCTACACCAACGCATCGATGATGCTACCGCCACTGTCGAACAGGCTTTTCGCGACACCACCATCGCGGACCTGATCAAGCACGCGGACGAAGCTGCATCTTCTTGTGATGCATTGACTGCCGAGCAGGGAGAGGGTGTGTCCGGTCACAAACCGTGATCCAGCAACACAGACCTCTGAGCAAGACAGTCGTTCCGCGCAGCTCTGTTCAAGGCCAAACCAAATCGTGCAGCAAGACTGATCCAGAAACAGTCCATGTGAATTTAGAAACAGGTCTCAGCATCATCACCTTGGGCAAAAAGGGAATTCACCAAAGACTCACACGGTAGCTGAGGCATGAATGGGTGCAAGCGTCCCCGAGCGGCTGCGAACCCTCGACTGCCGTCACTTACTGGGACACCTGCAACACCCAGTTGGTTGCTCGGGCCAGATCCATTTCATCGGGATGTGATTCGGCATCAGCCCAAAGCTTGCGGCGGTCATCGTTGGGACCATGCGGGTCGTTGGCGGGAAGTGTTTTCATCCATTCGATCAGTTTGGGATCGATGGCGCCCTGACAGATGAAGGTATCGACGACAGTACAGGTGGGTACGAGATCCGCGGCGTTGGTCAGACATTGCTTTGCGTGGTCGGAATCCGGGTAGGCTCCGAGTGTGGCGAACAAGGCGACACGTTGCCCGTTCAGTTGCTTCATGTATTCCTGTGCTTCAAGGTTGGCGGTGCCTTTGTCGACCCAAAAGCCCATGAAGATCAGGTCATAATCAGTCGGTGTGGGCGCGTTGGTCACATCATGCAAGATGGCTCCATCAGGTAATGATGAGTGGATGGCTTCGGCCACTTTGCGAGTGTTGCCGGTCTTGCTGGAATAGATCACTGCAATGTTCATGTGGCCTCCAAAGTTACATCGGCGCGATGACGTTCGAAACTCAGTGCGCCTTCATGACCTGCCCCCGTGTTTAGTACCACCATTTCGTTCCGTATACTCTAGGTTGGCTGCCGTAGCGTAGCGGAGGCAGGCAACCTGGGGCATCAGTGCTTCCGGGGCGGGTGGTTTGTACTCCAAGGCACTGTGCAGACGGATCGTGTTGTACGCAACCCGCCAGCGTTCGATCAAGACTTTCGCTTCGTTGAGCGAGTAGAAGATTTCACCATTGAGTAGTTCATCGCGTAATTTGCCATTGAAGCTTTCCACGTAGCTGTCCCTCCATGGACTTGCGGGGGCGATAAACAACGTCTTGACGCCCACACGCTTGAGCCGCGCGTTCTCCTTCTCCAAATCCTTCAGACGCTTGGCCTGGTCGACCTTCATCCCGCCGTACTCGCGACGCCAGCGGTCGTTACTCTTGTCGCTGACCGCCAACTGCTTGCACGCTTGCAGAACCGTTCGACCTTGGCTCAGCAGCACACCCGCTTCGCGAAGCAGATTCACGATCTGCGCCGCGGAAAAACGTCTACGTTGTCCCATGCAAAACCAGCCTTTCTGTAATCCAATGACGTCAGTTGACGGAACTAACGAATGGAGTACTTTGAGGGGTGCAGGTCAGGTGCTGAAGGAAGACATGGCTGTCTCTTTACAAAAAGAAGAGATTCGTCAGTTCATCGATTCGCCGAAGAAGTTGCGTGAGGAGGGCTTTGCCGCCTTCTCTTTTGGACAGTCGCTCGGTGTGTCAGCGCCCTTGATGCAGCGCTTCAATTCAGCGTGGATGGCCAGCACCTGTTGTTCCGTCAGGTGAAGCGTCGTGTTGCCCACCCGCAGGTGAAACGAACCGTGTTGACACAAACCAAGCTGGACGTAGTTCTTATCGTTCAGACACATCGGCTGGAACTCCTGTGGTAAGGGGGGCGGGCACAAGCGAAGCCACATGGAGGTAGTCTCCGATGCGACCGGGTGTGTGACGTAGCTGAGCGTGGGTGATCTCGATGTCGCGCGTCATCGCACGCATCTTTGGAGAGAGTTTCACATCGCCCGACCCCGCCATAATCACGATGCGTTCGTTGATATCCGGCTTGCGACGACGAACACGTTGAGCCGTGCCCAGGCCGTAGTTCACGTGGCCGCTGCCACAGATCACCACCGCGATGGTCTTCTCCGAGCCGGGTTGATCCAGGTAACGGCAAAGCGTGTCGGCCATCGTTTCGTCACGGGCGATCTGCGCTTCGACCATCTTGTCCATGCGCCCGGGCATGGCGGCAGCCATCACACCCATGACCCGTTTGAGATGGGCAGCATAGATCGGGTCGTCCGTGTTGATCTGGTCAGGCAGTTGCCGGCGCATCTTCGGCGGCAAGGCGGCCAGACCTTTGCGGCCGACCTGCCGGATGATCTCGGCGCGTGCGTTCAGCGCCACCACCTTTGCGCCATGACGGCGGCCGGCTTCCAGTATGGCCTGGTAGTCGGCGTAGTTGCGCCATCGTTCGACCCAGGTCATCTCCTGGGCAAGCTGGGTGAAAGTGATCTCGCCTTGGTTATAGCGATCCAGTGCAGGTTGATTGAAAACTTCGACCTGCTCCATGGCGATGATCAGTTGATGGCCGCGCTGGCCGAGCGCGTCGACGATCTGCGCCTGGAGTGCGTGGTGTCGATCAACGGTGTGACGTTCACCCAGATAGATCACATCTGCCGTGGCCAGGTCTTTCATCAGCGTTTCGAAAGAGATCGGCTCGGCACTGACCACGTCGATCCACATGTGGCAGCGCTGCGTGCTGGTAGTCGACTGACATCCACCGACAGACATCAGCAGCGCTGCGGCAAGACCAATCGTAAGGAAGATGGTGGCGTTGGCTGGCATAGGGTGTGGTTCTCGCTTGACCTTTCGGTCGTCCTTCCGGGAAAGGCCCGGCGAACGCCCCGCCGCGTTCACCAGGCCTGGTCATCGATCCCCTCCGCGGGGACCCTTGAGTTCATGCCGCACGACGACGGCGCAGCGCAGCCACCCCACCCACGGCCAGCAGACACAGCGTGGCCGGTTCGGGAATGCTGGTGATCGTTGGTGCAGCACCATCATTGCTGCTGAAGCCGGCGTAACGTGAGGCGTTGCCATCATTCGGGCCGACGAACACCAGGCCGTGGTTGTCGTGCGGGTTAGCGACCCAACTGTTGTAGAGGTCGGTGATGTCAATGCTGTACGAACCGGCGGCGGTCATGGTCAAAGACCCGAGGACGGTGCCGCCGGCGTCGAGGTTGTCACGCAGCGTGCCGCGCAGGGCGACCGAACCACCGAGATCAGCCACGTCAATCGTGCCGGGATCGTAGATGCTGAGAATCGCGGGGGAACCGGGCGATGGCGGTGTGGGAGACATCGCGCCGATCGCGAACACGTCGAAAGTCACGCTGGCCTGGGTGACCGGGGTGGCGCTGAGGTTATCGAACTTGGCCCATCCGTAGCCCCACATGTTCTGTCCGTTGAAATCCCAGTTCAGTGACGAGGCGGTGAAGTAGTCTTTGGCATTGGGCCCAGCAGGCGTGCTGGTGTACGCATTGCCGCCGCCCATGAAGGTGTAGCCGGTCAGAACGCAATCGCCAATGGAACTGGCCGAGGCGACTGCGGACATGCTCAGGCCAACCATCAGAGTCACGGCCATTCCCGTTTGTTTGAGGTGATGCATCATCTTCTACGTTCTCTTTCTGCGCCGTGTCCGACGCGGTGTGTTGTCTCTCTCGCTGGCTGTCCGACCGAACGACGGTTCAGATGGCTGGCTGTTATCAGTGCAAGTGTCTAACGCCGCCGCGCGATGCGCCGGTGAACTGGGCACCGACGCACCACGTGGCAACTGACTTTTTAAAGAGTCACTCAGGCTCGACGACGGCGAATCATGGCTAACGCGCCACAACCCAGCAGGGCCATGGCGGCCGGCTCGGGTACGGTGGAAATGTAGGGAGCGGCACCAGTTTGATGGCCGAAGCTGGCCAGCCTCGCTCCAGCTTCACTGGCGAAGATCAGGCCCTTATTCGGCATGCCCATGACCCAACCGTTGTAGAGGTTGGTGATGTCAATGGCCAAAGTCCCATTCGCGGTGATGCTGGGCAGGCTTGCGACGGTGTACATGCCGATCGTATCGCCCAGCAGCGTGTCCTTGGCGGCCGCGCGCGTTGCCGATGGGGGTGCTTCATCACCCAGCGTCGCGGCATCAGACGGACTGACGTAGACGGTCAGATCACAGGGGTTGCTCGGCGACGCAGGAGCTGCACTCATCATCCCAACGCCCTGAAGGTCGAGCATCAGATAAGCCGAAGTCACCGGCGTGACCGAGAGATTCTCAAACTTGGCCCAGGCCAAACCCCACATCGACGGACCGAACCCGCCTCCCGTCAGGGACGTCGCCAGGAAATAATCCTTGGCGTTGGGGCCAGCTGGTGTGCTGCTGTAGACAGCCATCGTGTCACCCATGAAGGTGTAGCCGGTGACCGTGCAGTCGCCGATATTGGCGGCGCTGGCTGTGGCGGACAGACTCAGGCCGACGATCAGTGCGACGGCCATTCCCATTTGCTTGAGGTATTGCATCATCATTCTGCGTTCTCTTTCTGCGTCGTTCCTGACGCGTTGTTGTCTCTCTCGCTGGCTGTCTGACCGAACGTCGGTCTGGATGGCTGGCGTCCCGATTAACGACTGCATGCTGTGCCACTCCGATGTCGCGGCCCAACATGGGTAAAGGCGAACACTAGAGGCGGCGACGGCGAATCATCGTCAACACGCCGCAGCCCAGCAGGGCCATCGTGGCCGGCTCCGGAACAGGCATCGTTGTGGGAACGACCACACTGCTGCCCACAGCGGTGGTGATCTCAAAAGAATCAAGCACCGTCGCGAAGCCCGTACCCGTGAACACAACGTCGAAAGCCGCGTCCGGATTCTCGGCGAACTCGAACACCTGGATCGTGCGATACCACGGCCCGCTGGTGCCATCGCCGATCTTGTGGTTGTCGAACGTCGCGGGTGTGATGTCGGTGGCACCGGCGATGTCGGCGACGATCAGGGCATTGGGATAGGCGTACCAGTCGTACTCGACCCAGATCTTCAGTGGGCCATCTGCCGTGCCGGGGTTGACCGTCGCAGTCACTGCCTGCCCGGGCGCGGCCCAATTGAACATGCCGCCCCAGATCTCATCGGCCCAAGCCGGGGGAACACCAACAGGGACGGTCTGGCTCCAGCCGAAGAAGCCGTTGACGGTGTCGCTATCCCACGTCGCTGTGGGCGCGGCATATGGATTGGTGTAGCCGTTGTCCGCGACCAGCGGTTGGCTGGGCTCAACGCCCTGAACTGCGTGCAGCCCCCAGTCCTGCACGGTGTAGCCGGTCTCGCCATCCCAGCCGGGGGCGAACGCAGCGCGGTTGCCGTAGTCGGCGATCGCCATCGAGCTGAGCACCGCGCTCAGCACAAGGGCATGAATCACCTGCCTGCGAATCATCATCTCACGTTTCCTTTCTGCGCCGCATCGGACGCAAGGGTTGGACTTCGCTGGCTGACCGCCCGACTCAGGCGGTTTGGCTGGCTGGTGGTAGAGAACTCTCTCGTGACTCTCTCTCGCCCGGTCGAACCACACGAACGATCCGGGACCTCACTCGCGTTTACGCGCCGCTGATGCGCTGCTGCACCAGCATGGGTGCGGCCGAGGCCACCATGGCCAACAGCACCCACATCCCACGACTGACGAGTGAGCCAGCTTCCGTTTTCCTGTCTGGGTTGGTATTGATCCGTTGGCCAAATATGCGATCGCACATCGCGAGTTTGTCCGACCGTGACATTTCATCTCGAACGCGCAGGGCCGCTTCATCACGGATGCGCTGCGGCACATCGGCGAAATCGAATACGCCCATGATTTTCCGTTGGTAGCAAATCTGCATGGCCACCACTTGCACGCACAGGCCGTCCAGTTCGTCGGCAGCGACCTGGCTTTCCGCTTTCCAGTCTGCGGCGTGGCTGACCCAGGCGAACAACGCCACACCCATGATGGCGGTGACAAGCCCGATCACGAGCCGTTCCTGTTGACCGACGAGCGTGAACCACAACACCGACGCGCCCACTGCCAGCCCCACGCCGATCATCAATGCCCCGCAGCCCCATCCACAGCAACGGCTAATCCAACCCAACGTCAGACCGCTGACCACAGCAGCACCGAGAGCGGCGGCGATGGTGAGCAGTCTTGCTTTGGTGGTCATGGCCATTTTCGTTCCTTGCAACAGGTCAATCGGTGTAGGGCGGACCCCAGAAGTCCGGGTTCTCCGCGGCGGTCGGCAGCGACAGCGTGGGGTAGAACGTGGTGGTCGATAGCATCAGAGCGCCGCCGGGCCACTCGCTGGGCGGAAGCGGATCAACCGTCTTGCCAGCCAGTGCCTTGCTGTGGCCATCCATGTGGTAGATGTTCATGCGGCCGTTGTGGAAGAAGCCGCTGGTCGCGCGGTGGTGGAACCTCGAACGGGCGTTGGCTGCCGAGGAACCGGCCGCCGTGAACGCATCCTGAACGGCCTGGTGATCGAAGTCGGCCACCTTGTCATAATTCGTTGTTTCGCCCAGCATCATGCAGGCTGAAGGGGCACGCACTTCACTGGTGCGCCCCTCGCCGCCGAACAGGCCGAGTTTGATCCGCTTGCCGCCACCCATCGCGAAATCCGTCGCCGCGCCGTTACACATGTACGAGGTTACTTCCATCGTGCCGGTCATATACGGTTTGGGAAACGGATCGGTATCATTAGGGCAGAACAACACAGGTGGCATGTTCTCCCGCGTACACAGCAAGGTGTTCGCCGGCATGTCAGCGTCGATGCTGTCGATCACCATCTCGAACCATTCTTCGGAGCCTGGTAGCCTGCCACGATGCTCGTTGGCGTACATCAGAACGACCGATCCGTTACTCCGCTGGTTGGTCTGACATACCACCTCTTTCGCCACGTCACGCGCCTGGCCCAATGACGGCACGAGGATGCCCAGCAGCAACGCGATGATGCTGATGACCACCAGCAGTTCCACCAGTGTGAAACCGTCCCGTGGGCCGGTGTGCATGTTTCGTGGATGGTTCATGTTTCGTCCAATCGTCGACGCATTGCGCGGGCGATCCGCATGCACCACAACAACTCACTCCGCCATTTCCTTTTGCAGTTGCTCAGCCCATTTGGTGATGCGTTCGTCGGTCAGGCCGGACTGGTTGTCTTCATCAAGCACCAGGCCAACGAACTTGTCTTCGCGTGTGGCAGTCGAACCACTGAAGCAGTAACCTTCGGTAGGCCATTGACCGATCAGCTTGCCGCCGGCTTTTTGCGCCGACTCAGCAAGGATGCCGATCGCATCGACGAACGTATCGGTGTAGCAGGTTTGATCACCCGTCCCGAACACCGCGACGTGCTTGCCGCTGAGATCGAGGCCGCTCAGGTCTTCACAGCCGATCCAGTCGTCCTGCATTTCACCAATGCCCCAGGTGGAAGAGCCAAGCAGCACAAGATCTGCATCAGCGGCATCGCCGAAGCCATCGGTCACGCTACAGACGCTGACTTCACCTAGAGGCGCGAGTGCATCTTTCAGACTGTTGGCTGCTGCTTCAGTATTGCCGGTGGTACTGCCGTAGATAATCGCGGTCTTCATGTCGTCTTCCTGAGTGAGGGTGTGGTCAAAAAACAAGGGAGCATCTGACGAGTGATTCGTCTGACACTCCCTAGCTGGCGTAAGCTTGCTGGGTCAGTTTTATGGTTAGGATTTCGAGGCTTCGACCATTACTTATTAAGAATCAGTCTCCCGTTGCGCGTGATGCGGAGCCGGTAGACTTCGCCTTCATGGCTGATCTGCAATTCCTGCTTGCCGCGGAGCAGGTCACGTGAATCGACCACGGATTGGCGGCGCCCACTACCTTGTTGCGTGTGATTGCTCATCACGGATTCGGGTTGTGAAGTATCCATGCCTGTTACTTCTCATCCATTCGCTTCACCGGACGTACCCACACCTTGGCCGCTTCGTCGAGGGTGAGGTTCTCGTGGTAACCCTTGAGTTTTATTCGCATGGTGCCGACTTCGGTATCGACCTGTTCCAGTTCGATCACCGCGCCGAGTTGTGCGCCCATCTGTTCGAAGCGTTGCCGCACGGGTGAATCGCTGCTGACATCGATCAGTACCACACGATCACCGGTTTCGAATCGGGCCAATGAAGGTTGAGGCTGTGATGGTCGCGGGTTTGCCTGGGTTTTGCCTAGTGCGACGTCTTCTGCGCAGAAGTCGCACTGGCCGCTGCAGGTTTCGTTATCGCAGTGGTAGCCAAAGTCTTTCAGGAAAGCAGTACCACCTTGCGGGCAACGCTCGACGAATTCGATGAACGCGATCAGACGGTCCAGGATCGTATCGGTCACCGCATGTTCCATCGCACCCGCAGCGATCTCCGCTTCATCGGTATCCACTGAAAGCACCCGGACGAAAAAGTCACGAATGACTTCGTGACGTCGCACTAACTCACGCGCCACCGTCAGCCCCTCATCGGTCAACGTGATCACGTCATAAGGTGCGTAATTCACCAATCCTTTATCCGCCAGCGCTTGAAGCGCTCCGGTGACTGATGACTTACCGACCTTCATCCGCTCTGCAATGTCCTTCGCCCGAGCAGCCTTCTTGGTGTTGGCAATCCAGTAGATCGCCTCCACATAGTGTTCGAGGCTGGCCGTGAGTTCATGCTGAAGCGTTGCAGGCATCGCTCATCTCCATACGTGCGGGTCAGATATATTTAGCTCTGCATATCCTATTTTCCAAGCGACGAAGATTGTACGGCAGGGCGAACATTTGTCAAGCCCCGTTGCGAGTCAGTCTCAAAAAGAGGTGAGGATCGCCAGAAGTACCATCCGTCATGTCGCGCTAACGCTAAGAGGCCTGCATTTTCCGTGACGCTGCGCCATGTACGTAACACGTTGAAAACAGTATTTTTGCGCGTCGCGCATAGCTTTGGCAGTCTAACGTGACCCGAAATGTGTCCCAAGGATCCCGCGAGGCCAGGCAAGGAAAGAGGGTACTGGTGTTACGTCTGAAAGCCAAATAGTAGTCTGTCCTTTTTGCTTAGACTAAAGCTCACGCTGATTGGCCTGATCATTTCAACTCAGCGCTATGTTCTTGGCCCCAGCAACAAAAAGTTCAACTGGCGTCCTCTCGCCCCGATTCACCTTGGTGCACGAAATTTCCTCTCGGGGGTTTTTCGTGGACCGTGGAGCCGTTTCCGACGGCTTTTTTTCATTCCGGTCCGATTCATCTGGTTTTTGTTGAGCATCGCCGCAACGAGTTGTGTCTTGGCGAAGGGCATCGTTGAAGGTCATCACGCCACTGATGAGACGGCGAACTTTCCGTTTTTTGCCCTTGATCACTCCATCGAAATTGAGGCCAATGTTGAGTCCGAGCTTCACCAGCATCGGCTAGATCTCGGATCGTGCGTTTGAGTCGGAGGCGACGCGCTGAATATCGTCGAATAGCTCTAAGGCGAGTTCGACTTCCTCTTCAGCCGAGCGTGAAGGTTGTTTCGCTTCTGACAGTGTCGCGAACTCACGTTTAGCATCAGCCAGTTCGGTCTTCCACACGTCGTAGTGTGCACGCATACGCCGGCAAAGATCTTCATCCTTCTCGCGCAGCAAACGATCTGCTGCTTCGTCCATTTGTGACTCAAGCTCAGCTATACGGGTACTCAATCGACCTGCGTGCCTGACGTGATCCGTTGCACTGTCCGAAGCGCAGGCCTCCTGCGCACGATGCATTAAACGCTGTCGAAGCTCATCGCGCGTGCCGAAACGTTCCACGTGATGAAGGAGGCAACTCTGACCTGCCCCCTCAGAAATAGTCCAGCTTATTTCTGCCCAATCAATTCTGGACACTCCGACTCAACGGTGCCGTGATCGTTCATGCGTGCATCACGTCTGGATGCGGATCGTGTCCAGGGGGATTCGCAAGACCGAAGTGAGCCACAGACGTAACTTGACACACGGATATATGGCGATAAAAATGCATAATACAACGTTGTATTAAATGCCGTTGGCGCCAATTGGACATGGGCGTTCATCGCCGTAACAAGGGTTCTGAAACAGTTTCGCCCAGAACGTTCTTGCCCATTTGAGTGAGACAGATGCTGCGAAAGCAACGGCCGGATGACTGGTTGGTTTCGGTCGCGTGTTGCAGGCAGCGCTGTCGTGCAATCGCATCGTGCGGCGAACAGACCGCGGCAACGGTGATATCACGAAAGGACACAGGCACGATGAACAAGACACGGTTCGCATCGGTCGCAGCAGCGCTGCTCATGGTGTGCGTGGCCTCCGCCCCGGCAGCGACGGTCTACAACCTGGGCAAACTCAAGCAGACCGCGCTGCAACGCAAGCACCACTTCAAGGTGATCAAAGACGGTGGCGGCTTGCCTGTCCCCTGGGGTGGCAACATCTGGCATAAGGATGCTATCGGCGAACTCGTGATCGAGAAAGCGCCCGATGGCGAACTGGCCATGGGTGTGCGCACCCTTGAAGGTGTGCCCTCGGCCCAACTGTACAACTGGCGACTGTTCGATGTGCCGGGCCCAAGCCGCGTGACGATCAGTTTCGACTACAGCATCAACGATGCAATCGGCTGGTTCCGGTGGGATGCAGGCCACGTGGCGAAGGAGCAAGTGGTCGACCTGGGCCAGTCGGCCGATGCGAAGACGGGCAAGCATGCCACATCACACCTGTTCGAACTGCCTTCAACGAACGGGCAGTTCACGACGTTCACGTGCCACCTGCTGCTCAACAGCGGCACGGCGAAGCTGGGCCTGAACTTCCAGAGCAAAGGCATCGGCGTCGAGCGAACACTCTACTTCCGCAACATTCGCATCGTGCGGGAGCCGCATCTGCAGTTGGATGATGACAAGCCGCTGCCGGAAGCGCCGCAGCAGGTGCAAAGCGCCCAACAGCGCTGGACCAACACGTTGCGGCCCGAACTGTCGCCCGATGCACCGATGCCTGAAGCGTCGACAGCAACTGATTGGACGGTTCTGCTGAACTGGACGGGTGACAAAGCACCCGACGAACGCCAGGCGGGGATGGCACTATCGAAATACCGATCGCGCGAGTTCAGGATGGTCAAGCCGCGGCTGTCTTCGGCGGCCGGCCGCATGTGGCTGCAGCGCGATCTCGACCTGCCCCCAGGCGCGGACGGTCAGTCGTGGATCTTCACCGTCGGCAACAACCGCATTGTGCGCGCTGCGTATCTGAACGGCGTGGCGCTACCCAACCTGACCCGGCGACGCGACACGACGCCGCATTCCAAGGGCGCTGCTCGCGTGCATGAAATGACCCGGCATTGGGATGACGTGGGCTGGTGGCGTCAGATCGGAATGGGTACGAACCTGACGCAATGGGAGAAGCCAGCCCGCTTGCTGATCGAGCCCGGGATGCTGCGCGCCAAGGACAACGTGCTGGTGCTGCATGTGGAGAACATCGAACTGTTCGGTGACCTGCTTGGCCCCACGCAGTTGCGGCCGGCCGAGCTGTCCGACATCGCCACGCCTTTCGCCTACACCGTCACCAAAGAAGCGTTCGAGTCGGTCTCCGTGATCGGCCTGGAGCAACACGTGCCGGGCGAGTACGAGATCGAAGCCCACGTGCAGGTGCAGGACTACTTTGGCCGGGTGCTGCGCGAACAGACGCAGAAGCTGAAACTGCCCGGTTGGCAGGAGCCGAAGAACAAGAGGCAACGCGTCAACAGGCCCAAGGTGCGATTCGAGTATGCGCCCCAAGGGCCAGATGAACACAAGGCGATCGTCACCTTCAAGATGGGCGAGCAGACGCTGCCGCCTTACTGGGTGTACCTGATGCAGCCGGTCAGGCAAGCGGACACGCGCGTGCGGTACGACCTGGACGGCTTCGATTGGCAGCAGCGTTACCACAAGAAGGGCACGAAGATCACGTTCCCCTTACCGGATAACGAATACGTCGTTCGCCACAACGTCAAGTACACCAAGACGCGTCCCGCCTATGTGCCCGGCATTCAGCGGCACAACTGGCAGGCTCTCACCAACGGTCGCGGCTACGACCTGACGCTCAGCAAGAAGTTTCACCTGCCCCAGGCCATGCAGCAGCACCAGCGCATCAGGCTCGTCATCGAGAAGATCTACTGGGGCTCAGAGGTCTACCTCAACGGCAAGCTGCTGGGTACAGCTCACTTCCACGAAGCGCCAAAGGAACTGGATGTCACCGAACACATCAAACGCGATGGTGAGAACGAACTGGTGATTCACGCGTTCGATCTGCGCACCTTCGGCAAGCGCTTCGCCACCACGGCTCGCAAGTCGATGCAGAAGACGATGTGGGGTGACATGATCGTCATCGGCGCAACCCGCCTGGAAGCAGGCCCTGCCGTGCGCGTGACGCGCACGTGGGTCGATACGTCCATCACCAACAAGCAACTGAAGGTTCGCACCTGGCTGCACAACGATACCGACCGCGCGGTGACCGCCGCGCTCGAGGCTGCCGTCTTCGATCGCAAGGATGACCTGTTCAGCCTGCCGGCCCGGAAGGTGGAACTCGCCCCCGGCCAGACGGTGGAAGTCTCGACCGGCAAGCCGTGGAACGATCCCACGCTCTGGTCGCCTTGGTCGCCGCATCTGTATGGCCTGCGCAGCATCCTGCGCGTCGATGGCAAGAAGGTGGACCACCACACCACGCGCTTCGGGTTCCGCGAGATCCAGATGAAGGGCCATCGCATTCTGGTCAACGGCGAGGTCTTCAACGGACGCGGTGTGCACATTGCGCCGCGCGTGCCCATCTGGCGTCACAGCGATGCCAACTGGACCGTCAACGACCTGCTGCGGCGGCAGGCGCTGGGGGCCAACTTCATGCGCGAACGCAAGATCGACAGTTGGCTGCACGACTTCTACGACGAGTCAGGCCTCATGACCAGTGTTCACTTCGGGCCGTGGATCAACGGTCGCGGGCGCAACATGCTCGACACCGACGACGAGACCCGCACCCTCTACACCCAGGAGACGCGCGCCTACATTCCCTTCCATGTCAACCGGCCCAGCATGCTGATGTACAACGTCGGCAACGAAGTGATCTGCGGCACGTGGGGATCGGACAAGGGACTGAACGACATGATGGCGTCGATCGCGGATGATGTGGTGGCGCACGACCCCAGCCGCCTGATCACCGCCGACGGTTCCGGCGACCTGATGGGCCGGCTGCCCACACTCAACATCCACTACCCCCCAAACCCGTGGTTCCTGGGCAAGGGCAAGGATGAGATTCCGCAGGAGCTTCTTGAACGCACCGCGCTACGCCCCGGCTCCAAGCGCACCAAGCCCATCTACAACAGTGAATGGAACTGGGTCACCATCCGCAAGCCCACGCAACTGCAGATGATTCCCTACGCACATCGGCGTGCGGACGAAATGGCCTCGCAGCGTCACAACGAGATCGCGCTGTCCGCGGCATTCCAGCATCCCTACATGACCCACCGCAACTTCGAACCGGTGGCAGCCATCTTCCTGCATCGCAACGCGCGCTGCTGGTCCGACCAGCCCATCGTGCGCAAGGTCGATCTCTGGAACGACAGCGGCCGCGATGCCGCCATCCAGGTGGAA
>JANQFT010000388.1 GCA_028277685.1 Phycisphaeraceae bacterium | reverse complement strand
GGCATGTCTGGCACCTGATCGATACCCATGAAGACCCGTACGACCTCAACGACCTGCAGCACGATCCGACTCATGCCGACAGGATGCAGGCGATGCATGAACACCTCGTCAAACGACTCACCAAAGAAGGCGATGTCGCATTCCTCCAGCGCATTAGGCTTTTACCAGAATCAAGCAGCGCGACGACAACCCATGAATGATTTGGCTGAGGAGTTGCGCCTGATCGTGAAGTATGGCTTGAACATTCGCTTTGAGTAATTTGGTTATCCAATGCCATACGGATTAATCCCTCCGTCTTGGCGAAACCAACGAGGATCACTGGAGACTTCATTCGTGACCACACGCAACTACAAATCCTGGCAACTCAAAGCCGCTGAATATACGCTGCGCGACGACCGAAACGAGTTGGCCGTTCACGGGCAGATCGGCTTCGAAGGTGGCACGTTGTGTTGGGCCTCGTTCGATTGGGATCAGCCGCGCACGTTCAAACTCGAGATCGCGCGGATGGTGGACGCCATCGAAGTGATCTCGCATGACGGCGAAGCCGAGGCGCGGCTTATCGACCCCCAACACGCAGAGGTGCACATCGCCAAGCCGGGGCGATACTTCATCCGCACCGATCACGTCAACGACCTTCCGCTACTGATCTTTGCCGATCCCCCGGAAGAGGACGTGCCGACCGAAAATGATCCCGGCATCCATTACTTCGGCCCGGGCAAACATGATGCCGGCCGCATCATGCTCGATTCAGGTCAGACACTCTACCTCGCGCGCGGTGCGGTGGTGTATGGTTCGGTGCAAATCAAGCCGAAAGCCCACGACGTTACTATCCGCGGGCGCGGCATTCTTCACGCTGCAAAAATACCGTTCCGGGGCACGAAAGAATCAGGCGGTGCGTTTGTCGGCGTCCACAGATGCCGGAACCTGCGTATCGAGGATGTGACCCTCGCCGACTCCTTTGCCGGAAACCTCTACGGCAAAGAGATTGACGGCGGCGTGATCCGCAACGTCAAGGTCCTCAGTGAACGCCTCTATTCGACCGACGGCCTGATGATCATCAACAGCCGCGACGTGCTGATTGAAGACTGCTTCATCCGCACGAAGGATGACTGCGTCACGCTCAAAGGTCTTTGTGACCGTGATAAGCCTGACACGTGGACCCCGCTACGTGATGTGACCGTGCGCGGCTGTCTGCTTTGGAGTACCAACAATGATGTCCTTAATGTCGGCGCGGAAAACCGCGCCAGCGTGATTGAGCGCATCACGTTCGAAGATTGCACCATCATCAGCGCATCCAATACCTGCGGAGACATCGCGGGGTGCTTGGCTGTGCAATGCCTAGACGACACGGTCATCCGCGACATCACGTTCCAGCGCATCGTCGTGCACCACCTGCGCGGTCATTTATTCAACTGTTACTTCGCGGACTTTTTCTACACCATCCCCGGCCTGCGCCGACCCGAAGGCGGAGTGATGGAGCGCATCACTTTCCGTGACATCGAAGTGCTCGACGGGTTGTCGCGTCGTTGCTTCCTCCGAGGTCTGGACGAACAGCACGTGATCCGCGATGTGCGAATCCAGAACATCGTATTCAACGGACAGAGAGTCTTGTCGCCAGAGGCCTTGCGTCTGGAAACCGCGCATGCCGAGTTCACCATCACCTGAGTTTCATGAAAAACAAAACAAACACCGTGACGCGATACTTTGACGCGCAGCAAGTGCTGGTTTCCTGCCTGCTTCTTCTGCTGCTGTCGCTAACCGCCTGCCAATCGCTGCCGGAACATGCGGATGGCAGCGCTATCCGTCTATCCAACGGCACGGTGGAAGTTGTCATCGTGCCGGAACGTGCCAGGATCGAACACTACGGGTTTATCGACGGCCCGAATCAGCTTTGGACATTGCCCGAAGCCGAAGCATATGCAGCCAAGATTGGCAACTGGAACAACTGGGGTGGCGACAAAGCATGGATATGGCCTCAAGCAGACTGGCAGTTGTACTACCAACGCCAATGGCCACCACCTGAGGAAACAGACAGTGCCATGGTCGTGTCAATGGGACCGCGGCATGTCCAACTGACTTCACGGATTGTCCCACCTTACGGTGTCCGCGTTGTGCGTGATATCCGACTGGCGGCAACGGGTACAGCCTTGTCTGTGCGAACGCGTTTGGTAGCCGACCACGATGCAGGGCAAACCACGAAGCGCTCGTTTGCAGCGTGGACGATCACTCAGGTTCCTGCCCGCAACAATGGACTTTACGCCCGTATGGTGTCGTCAGATCTGTCATGGCATCGTCTGGGAGATGGCAAGTCCCTGCCTGCCCCGGAACGCGTAGATGAAACACGTGTGGTCCGCGTGAAACGTGATGGATCGACCTGGGCCAAGTCTGGCTTTGCCGCTGATGCCTTTGCTGTACGACAGGGCAACATCCTGTTCACCCAACTTGCGGCGCCTTCACCACCAACAGCAGTATTCGCACCAGGGGCGAGGGCACAGGTCTGTTCTTCACCTGATGTTTCGCCCTGCTATCCGCCGCAGGTCGGTCCATATGTCGAGTTAGAGTTCACGGCGCCGCTGGCCCTGCGTGAACAGATGAGCCAGCACGAACTGCTGGTCGTGTGGAATCTCTACCGACTGTCCGCCGACACGGATGAGCAAGCCATCGCGGAAATACTCAAGAACGTAGAAACACCATGAAGCCTGATCCGGATCAGCATCTGTTCAGCCGTGCGGGATCGTATCTTGTGATCAACCAGGACCCCGGCGATGAATGGAATCCGGCGGGGCTATACCTGCGCACCATCAACGACCCGGCGGCGACGCACCACCGCCTGTTCCGCTTGACGCTGCACGATGCATTGGGTGAAGCGTTGCCCACCACGGTGTCGATCGCGCCCACACACCTGACGCTGCAAACCGAAGATGGCGGACGTGCGGAGTTTTGCCTGCTCGACCGCACATCCGTCCGCGCTCGCACCAAAGACGTGACGCTGCGGATGCGGCTGGTGTTTGCCAAGGGCATCTGGCAGGACGCGTACAGCCGCGTGCTACCGATGGGTGAGGACCGGTGGGACCTGGAGTGCTTCACCGTGCAGCGGCGGTATCGGCTGCGCAAACTGGTGGGGGATGTGCGTGTTGACGCCCCGTGGAACGGCAAGGTGCGCGCTGAGTTCATGCAACTGGACCTCGGCGACACGTCAGCTTGGTCGGAGTTGTCACTGACTGAGTTCAACGGTCCGTTCATCGGCGAGGCAGAGCAGACCGAAGTATCGTTCGATCAGTGCCTGAAACAGCTGACGACCGAGCACGAGGCGTGGCAAGCGACTTTGCCGGACGTGGCCGAGCGGTATCGCGACGCAACGGAATTGGCTTGGTGGGTCAACGCCTCATGCATCGTCAGGCCCGCGGGGCTGTTCAAACGACCGGGCATGCTCATGTCCAAGCGACACATGATCAACGTGTGGAGTTGGGACCACTGCTTCAACGCGATGGCGCTGGCGATAACCCGACCCGACGATGCGTGGGACCAGTTTGCGGTGATGTTTGATCGCCAGCATGAGAGTGGGCTTTTGCCCGACCGGATCAATGATGTCGACATCAGTTGGATGTGCACCAAACCGCCAGTCCACGGCTGGACGTTGACCGAACTGATCCGACGCAATCCCACGATCGCGACACGTGATCGGCTTGATTGGATACGCCCCCGGCTGGAACGATGGACCGAGTTCTGGTTCACACACATGACCCATCCGGTCACGCCAACCCTACCCCACTACCGCCACGGCAACGACTCAGGCTGGGACAACTCCACCGTCTTCGCGAGTGGACCTTGTGTCTGCTCGCCTGATTTGGCTACATTCCTCGTTCTGCAGATGGACGCGCTGGCCAGCCTCGCGGAACGCGCGAACGACCAGGAAAGTGCTGAGCGGTGGCGGCGACGTTCATCGCAGGAATTAGAGCGATTGCTGGAAACTTATTGGCGGGAGGATCGTTTT
>JANQFT010000316.1 GCA_028277685.1 Phycisphaeraceae bacterium | reverse complement strand
CAAACGATGCCGCCAGTGCCGTCACCCGCCTGCTCGACCTTGGCATCGAACCGTATCTCGTGAGCAGTTCGTTGGTGGGCGTGTATGGCTTACCACAGTGACGGCAGACATGACGCACGAGGCGCTGCGCCAACACGCCGACCAACGAACTGCTCACGAGATACGGTTCGATGCCAAGGTCGAGCAGGCGGGTGACGGCACTGGCGGCATCGTTTGTGTGCAAAGTGCTGAACACCAAGTGACCGGTGAGCGCCGCCTGAATCGCCATCACGGCAGTTTCGTGATCACGAATTTCGCCGATCATCACAATGTCGGGGTCTTGTCGCAGGACACTGCGCAAGCCGCCGGCGAAAGTCATTCCCTTCTTTTCGGAAATCTGAATCTGGCTGATGCCATCGAGTTGATACTCAATGGGGTCTTCAAGGGTGATGATGTTGCGCTGGGTGGAGTTGATCTCGCCCAGGGCGGCATACAGCGTGGTGGTTTTGCCGGAGCCGGTGGGGCCGGTGACCAGAATCAAACCGTGCTCCACCTGGATGAGTTGGCTGAAGCGCTGGAACGATTCGGTCTCCATGCCAAGTTCGCCAAGGGTGTAAAGGCGAATGCTCTTGTCGAGCAGACGGATGACCACGCGTTCACCGTGACTGGCGGGAACGGTGGAGATGCGCAGGTCGATCACACGATCGCCAACCTGCACGGTGGCACGGCCATCCTGGGGCAGTCGCTTTTCGGCGATGTTCATTTTGCCCATCACCTTCACGCGGCTGACCACTTCCTCGAGCACGCCCGCGGGCAGATCAAACACATCAAAGAGAACACCATCGATGCGCATGCGGACGATGAGGCGATCTTCGTAGGGCTGAATGTGGATGTCGGATGCTTCCTGCTGGACCGCTTCGAACAGCACCAGGTTGACCAGTTTGATCACCGGGGCGCGATCGGAAAGGTTGAGCAGGTCTTCGTGCCCTTCCAGTTCTTTCACCTCTTCGATCACGGTATCGCGATCGAGTTTTTCGACGAAGTCCTGTGCGGCACCGGTTTGTTGTCCGTAGGCATGGTTGATGGCGGCGGACAGTTGCTTTTCGTCGGCCACAACGGTTTGGATGGTGCCGCCGAGCCAACGACGCAGCACATCCTGCGTTTGTTGATCATCCGAATGTGCCATGGCAACCAGCATGGGACCATCCTCATTCATCAGCCCCAACACAAGTTTTTGCCGGGCGTAGCCAATGGGCACGCGTTTGACGAAATGGGCTGATGGGTGTGCGCCGGCCAGATCGAACAAGTCGTCACGGCTGGTCGTACCGGCATCTGCCTGATCAGTTGGCTCAGATTGATTTACCGTTTGATCATCAACAACCACGGCCCCCTCGCCCACCATCCCAGCGGCAAGGCGGGACAATTTCTGCCCGGTGGCTGAGTTGGATTGTTGCGAGGAAATCATCTCATTCTCCCGGTTGACGGATCACCGGATGAGGGTTGGCTCGGCGGTGGGAAACGCATCGTTGATGCCGGCCCGTGCGACGGCATCACTGGAAAGCAATTTCAGATCACGGAACTTATCATCACGCAGGATGACCGCACGAATGAATACAAACAACGTGGTCTTGCGGTCTGTGGTATCGCGATTAGAAAACAGATGTTCGACCACGGGAATGTTGCCGAGGATGGGAACACGGTTGACCGTTTGCGTGAAGTCATCCCGGGTCAGACCGCCCACGATGATGGTGTAGCCATCGGGAATGGTGGCCTGGCTTTTTATCGTATTACTCTGCCTGGATGGGGGCAGTGTTTCTGAATCATCTTCGCCAAAACTGCTGAGGGTGATTTCGTAGTCAAGTTTGAGATGATCGCCCTGGCTGATTTGCGGTTCAACGGTGATTTGTGTACCCGCTTTGGAGTATCCACCCAAGGTGGTGGTTGGCCCCTGCACGTTGACATTGACCGTGGCAAAGGGTTCTTCGACCTCGCTGGCGAGCGTGCCCTTTGCGTTGTCATTGATCAGCAATGTCGGACGCGAAACGACCCTGACCCGCGTGTCTGTTTCCAACGCTCGGATGACAATGTCAGCAATGTCACTGCCCAATATCGCACCGTTGAAACCAACGCCCGGCACCAATGTCAGTGCGCCAGTCGCCGCGTCGACCTTACTCAAACCAAACTGTGTGAAATTGAGCAACGATCCACCGTCAGCGTCTGTGCTTTTTGAAAACTCGACGCCAAGGGAAAACCCATCGGTGGTATCGAGGGTGAACACTGTGGCTTCGATCAGCACCTGGGGTCGACGGCGATCCAATCGCCTGATCAGCTTTTCGTACAACGGGTGCATGGCCGGCCGGGCAACGATGATGATCGTGTTGGTCGGTTCGTCGGCCAGGATACGCGTGGTATCCAGATCCACGGGGGCTGGGCTGAGCGGTGTAGCTGTTCGCAGTCCTGCGGGCGTGTTGACTTCCTGTTCGGTAGGGCCGGCGTAAATCGCACCTGTACCAGATTCAGCATCATCCCCGTGCACACCGTCCATGCTGACATCATCCAGCCCCATATCACGTTCAATGCCTTGCAGCGTGATGAGCACCTCCGCGGCCTTGGCATTTTCCAGACGGTAAAAGCGCATGGGACTTTGAGAATCGGCGGGAACCTGATCCAAGGTTTCTGTTAAGGCAGCGATTTTTGCGTGTATCGGGGCGGTAGCACTGACGACCAGCATATTGGTTTCTGTGGTGACGGTTGCCTTGTACTCCCGGCCGACGGCAAGCTCGCCAATGGCGGCCTGCACAATTTCATCCACCTGTTCGGCTGACGTGGCCTGGAAGCGATAGATTTGTGTGGTCAACTTCAAAGGGATGTCGATGGTCTTGAGAATGGCCATCGCGTCGGCCACTTCTGTATCCAGGCCGATGAACACAAGTTGATTGGTTCGATCAATCGGGATGACGGTCAGCGTGGATTGACGTGCCCCCGGCCCGCCGCGCACCTTTTCCCGCGCCTTCAGCATGGTGGTGAGGTGGCGCGAACCTTCACGGGTATCCAGGTTTTCAAGTTCGACGAACTCAACCCGCGGCTGAGGACCGGGCTGGTCAAGCAAGGCCACCATCCCATCCAGACGTTTCATGTTCGTGGCGTAGTCGGTCACCATGATGGCTGACGGATCGGACAGTAAGGCGATCGTTGCGGATGTTGAAGAAAGGAAGGGTTTCAGCGCCTTCTCAATCTGCGGTCCGGAAACATGCTTGAGCCTGAGCAGGCGGGTCACTACCTCGGTGGGACGCGCCGCGGCATCAGTATTGAATTCTGGCCCAACAGGCACGGCGATCTCGGTCAACTGCGTGACCATGGCGATGCGTTTCATGCCCGGCACTTCCGTGTCGTAGATCGCCAGGTTCTTCAAACGCAACACGCTTTCCAGCAGCAGTTGCAGTGAGTCGGCGGGAACGCTTTTGGGTGTCTTCAGGGTGACCTGGGTTTTGCCTACGTTTTCTTCATACAGGAAGTTGATGCCGTTGCGCTCACCCACGTAATCAATCAACACCTGCAGGGGGAGTTTCTCAGGCAGGTCCAGTTCAACCATGCCCCCGGTCCGGGCGGCCTGAGTTGTTGTAACCTGTTGTGATTGCTGCGCATTGGCACCGCAGACGCACGTCATGATCGCCAACGTCGTCACCCACACCGAAATGGCCTTCAGGGTCATCAAGTCCATCTCCAATTACAGACGACGGTATCGTAGACCATGGGAATTAAAATATTGTTAACAGCACCCCCCTGGCGCCTTTTCGATAGATATGCCCCGGCATGACCGGCATAAACGCGCTAGATTCTCCCCATCCGCCAAGTGCGAGGAGTATCCCCGGTGCATGAACGACCGATGGCACCCGCGCAACTAAGCCAGAGCCAAATCATTGATTTTAATAAACTTACATCATTTATCGGATAGCGAATGGCAACTGAACTCAGTTACTCTTCTTCTTGGCCGCCCGCTGGACCGCTTCCAAATACTTACGGACATTGTCGCGCGGCTTGAGTTGCTGTGAACTACGAAGCAGCGGCAGGGCCTCATCGTACTTGCCCCAGGCGACGAGCAATTGAGCATGGCGAATCTTGGCGTCGGCCTCGTACTTTTCGAGTGACTCGGCGGCCTGGAAATTGAAGATTGCCTGGGCGTAGAGCTTGGCCGCTTTCTCACGCTCGACTTTGGCCTGCTCAGTCTTCTTCTCGGCGACGAGCGCTTCGGCTTCACCCTTGGCAGCCTTGGCTTTGGTGGCGCGGTGCTGGCCTAACAGAATGAGCGCTTCGCCATCCAAGGGATCGATGGCAACAATCTGCTCGAGCACCTTGGCCTCTTCTTCGCCGGACCCCTCAGCCACGGCAATGCGGGCCTGGAGCTTCAGCAGCTCTTTCTTCTGTTCATCTTTAAGACTGTCGCCATAGAGTTGCTGAATCTGGCTGCTGATGGTTTTCGTTTCGGCCAGTGCACCGCGCGCGGCCAGCACCTTTGCGGCGCGCATGCCGCGATCAGCTCCCTTGCCGCCGGAGCGATCGGGAATCAATTCCATCGCACGCAGATACGATTTCACGGCCAGATCGTAAGCTTCTTCGTTCACATAGATATCGCCAAGCATGTTCAGGCTGTCAGCCGTTGCCTTGCCGAGACGATTGACCACTTCATAGTTTTGTGCAGCCTTGAGGGGCTTGTTCAGCCCGATGTATGCGTTGGCCTGGTACATCCACAGATCAGCGCGCCCCGGCTCATCGGCGATCAGTCGATCAAACAGAGCGGCGGCTTCAGCGTAGCGCTGCTGACGGAAGAAGGTCACCGCCAGCCCCATCTTCCAGTCCTTGGTTTGCGGATCGAGCAGGATCGCCATGCGGTAGGCAGATTCGGCCGACAGATCGTTACCCACCGAGGAGTGAGCGTAACCGAGCAAACCAAAGATCTGCCGGTCACCGCCGCCGAGTTCGATCACCCGGATGAGCGCGGGAATGGCTTCGGCGTACTTCTCCTGACGCATGTGAATCAACCCAAGGTTCAACCACGCACGGCGGAACTTGGTGCCTTCACGCTTGGTAACGGCCTTCTGGAAGTTCGACACCGCTTTATCGAGATTTTCTTTGTACGTGTCGCTTTCCGGGTCGGCATTCTGCGCGAACTGGAAGTAGATGTTGCCCACGATGAAGTCGATGAGCGGGCTGGCGGTGTCGGATTGCATCTTCTCCAGTTCTTCGCGCGCCTGCTCCATCTTTTTGACACGGATGGCGGCGGCTTCCTCTTCACGTTCGGCCTTGAGAATGGCGGCAGCTTCATCCTGCCCCTTCTCGATCAGTTTCTTTTCCTCACGGCTCTCCGTCAGCAACCTTTCTTCTCTCTTGTCCGGACGAAGCAATTGACCGACTTTGTTCATGCGCTTCTGCTCGTCGGACTTCAGTTCCGGCTCAATCTCACGGTCGTGCGGAACATAGCTTTCGGAAAACTGCTGCAGGAAGTCGGGGCGTGCCCAGACATCCATGACCATGCGATCGAGTTGGGTCGGCCGCAGTTTGATCGGCTCGAGGTCGGTGTCGTCGGCGATGGCCGATGAAGTGGTAACAACCATCGCCGTGATGCCCGCCAGCAAGAAAGCGAGCAGTCCGACTCGTGGAATACGTGAGGTGTTAAGCGTATTGGACATGGCAGTTCCTGGCTTCATGGTCATCGGCTCTTGGGGAACGTGATGGGCACACGCATGCGGAAACGGACGGGCTTGCCGGCGCGTCGTCCGGGTTCAAACTTCCAACGTTTGACCGCCCGCAATGCGGCTTCGTCGAACAGCGGATTGGCCGCACCTTGAATGCGTGGGTTTTCGACGCGGCCCTGCTGGTTCACAATGAAAATGATGTACACCCGCACAGAACCACCGCGGGTGGCCCTGCGGATTTGTGCATTGATCGTCGGGCCAGGCTGCGAGGTCACGCGGGGCCTTTGATCCAGGTCGGCCATGCTGAAGATGGCGCTGTCTTCACTGGCAGCCTGAGCGACGGCCTTGATGTCGATTTCAAAACTCGCCCCACCAATAACGCCACCGGTGCCGGGGTTCAGCGCAAGTTCCAACTGCGACAGATCGAGGGGCGGGGGTTCCTCGGCCTCAAGCTTGGGCGGTTCTTCCTGTTCCGGCGGTTCTTCCTCTTCGACTTCCGGCGGGGGAGGCGGCGGAGGCGGCAACTCAGCCGTGGTGACTTCCGTGGCATCAAATTCTGCGGCGGGTGGCACCGCGATCGACTTCATCACCGGCAGGATGAGAAAACAGATGAACGACAGCGTGATCGCACCGTTGAAATACAGTTCGCCTCGGAGCAGTCGCCGCACGGTGCCAACAGGTTTGCGTTGGAAGTAGCGATCGGCCGATGGTGAATCCAACAGCGCCACGCAGAAGAAACAGGGCAACAGTGAGCACGCAGCCACCGCCGTGACAGCAAGGCCGGCCTGTATACCCTGATTAAAATAGGCGAAAGCGATGCGGGTAAGGGTGAACTCACGATCCGCCCAGAGCGGGCGCAGCGGATGCAACGCCGCAATCAACAACCCGGTGAGCACGCAGCCGGCCACCAGCCACAAGGTGAGTGTTCTGGCCCAGCGCTGTTGCTTCAACATGCCGACACCAAGGGTCACGCCAAGCGCGACCATCCCGGCCAACCCACCAATGAACTGTCCTGAAGAGATGCCAAACCAATCCTGTGCGAATCCAAGGTTCTGTTGGTAGATGACGGCCAGGGCAAGGCCGACAATGGGCACGACCATCATCACGCATGCGACAAAGGTGATGCCGAATGGACGGCGGGGACGTCTGGTTGTGGAAATATCCTTTGCCATCGGTCGGGTTAACCCTTCGGTTGCCTGGTGGACACGCTGACCTTGGTGGCGCCGGCGAGTTTGGCTTCATCCACGATGCGAACCAGCAAACCACCCGCTGATGCGGTATCCGCCTGGATGATCACCGGTACGTCTTCTTTCTGCAGCATGCGTTTGACCAACGGACGCACACCGCTGATACCGATCTTGCGGCCACCGTAGACAATCTCGCCCTGATCGGTCAGCGCGATCAGGATGCTGGTCTTCTCAAGGCGGTTGGCAGACACGGCAAATGGTTTGTCGATGTCCATGCCCGGTTCTTCAACAAACGTCGTGGTGACGATGAAGAAGATCAGGAGAATGAACACGCAGTCCATCAGCGGAGACATATCGATGCCCGGATCGCCGCCTTCTTCAGATGTTTCGCGGAAGCGTCCCATGTGGTATCCCGGTGCTGGTGCCGGTTATTGTCCCTTCTTTTCGGAGATGCTGATCTTCTCAGCGCCGCCAAGTTTTGCTTCGTCAATGACCCGTACAAGTTGCCCCGTCTTGGCGTTCGTGGCCGTGGTGATGATGACGGGTGCTTCCTTGTCTTCCTGCAGGCGGCGTTTCACTTCTGTCCGCACGGTACCGATGCGAATTTCCTGACCATCCAGGGTGAGCACGCCATCTTCGTGGACCATCAGGCTGATCGTGGTTGATTCACCGCTCATGAGGCTCTTGCCGGCCTGCGGCTTGTCCACTTGGTGACCCGACTCTTCAACGAAAGTCGTGGTCACAATGAAGAAGATAAGCAGGATGAACACGCAGTCCATCAGCGGGGACATGTCCACGCCCGGCTCGCCGCCTTCTTCAGATGTTTCACGAAAACGTCCCATGCGGCTCCTCGGTCAGTCGTCTTGCGTCTGGTGGTGCAATTTCCGGAACGCGTCCTGCGTACACACGGTTTCCAGGTGCGCGATGGCCGTCTTGTACCATTCGTACATCTGGGCGAGCATCTGCTGGAACACCAGGCCCGGCAGCGCGATGCTGAGTCCGGTGGCCGTGGTGTATAACGCTTCGGAAATACCCGCGGCAATCATGCTCATGGTCTTTTCACCACCTGCGCTGGATGAAAGCGCACCGAACGTGGTGAGCATACCGGTCACCGTGCCCAACAGCCCCAGCAAGGGCGCCGCCCCAACGCAAACCTTCATCACGCGGAGTTTGCGTTGGAATGGGTCGACCTCGGTGCTGCGCAGGTCATCAAAGAATGCTGCGGTATCTTCAAGGTTGCTGCCGCCGGTGACAAAGTCAAGCACTTCACCGATCTCGCCGCGTCGCTCAGATGGATGGTTAATCCAGTGCCGCCAGGTGCGCTCGCCCACGAAGATGAACTGGTAGGCCTTTTCCCACAGGGCGACAAACACGTGCACGCCCATGCCGAACATGATCACCGCGATCACGGCGATGGCGGGCATGGCCCAACCACCTGCCGCCCACGTTTCCGGAGCCTGATACCAGACCAGGTTTTTCGGCGTGGTCATCTTGCCTGACTCGATCGCCGCCTGCCACTGCTGCCACAACAACCAACTGAGCGTGCAGGCTGCAGCCAGGGCAATCACCCCCACCAGGATGACAATGATGCCCCGAGTGGGAATGGTGGATTTCGGTCTGTAGGTGGTTGTGCTCACGATGATCTTACTTCAGTAAGAGGATCAGTCTTTCTTGTCTTCTTTGTTGGCCTTAGCGCTTTCCGGAGCAGGCTTGGGGGCAACCTTCACCGGTTCGGGTTGAGGTTCTGCTTTCGCGCCATCCGGCCAGGTCTTGCTGACCTGGTTGACCAACGCGACCGCCGCCTGCTCCATACGATTGGTCACACTACGAGACAGCAACCACAACACCGCGTGAACCAGCAATGCAGGGATGGCAACGATCAGGCCATACTTGGTGGTAATCAATGCGATGGAAATACCGCCAGACAGATTCTTCACATCGCCGGCCCCGAACATGGTGATCTGGGCGAACGTTTCAATAATACCGGTGACCGTGCCCAACAGCCCCAACAGCGGTGCGGCGGAAGCGGTGATGGCGATGATGGGCAGCGCCATGCGCAAACGCAGACGTGTGGCGAGAACACGTTCGTACATCACTTCTTCAATCAGGTCGCGCGGGTATTCCAGGTGCTCAACGCCAACGCGCAACATCTTGCCGACCGGGCCGGTCATCTTGCTTGCGATCGACTTGGCTTTCGACTGATCGCGCGAAGCGATCGCGTTCAACAATTCACGGACGCGACCCCATGAGGGGTTTCGCAGGAACAGAACGAGCAGGACCAGTAGAAGTATCACCGTTACGAAGGCTGCCATACCCGCCAGTACACCCAGCGGCACCATGGTCAGGCCGCCCTGCTGAATTTCCTTTTGCAGGGTTGCGCCCTCCTCAAGTTCTTCGATGCGATGGGCATTGCCCAGAGTCGGGTCAAGGGGGAACAGTCCCGAGCCGTCAGTAATCAGTTTGGTGGCGGCAGTGATGTCTTCGGGCTTACCAAACGGTCGCACGGTCGGTTCAAGCGAACCAACACGTTGTTCTGCGGTACCCACGACACTGTTGTCGTTGGAAGCGAACAGCGCGGCCGGCCCCACCATGACGAACGTACCAGCCTGGTGCACCTTGCCGGAGCTATCCACCGCTGACCCGCGATACTTCACGCCGGCCAGGGCATCCTCCAAACGTACCAGCGACTCCGTCAGCAAAGAGGCCTGCTGCTGAAAAATCTGCACATGGTTCAGATTGGTATTTTCGGGTGCAAGTTTTGCAGCTTCGACCGCTTTTTCGTATCGCTGAGCTTCCGCAATGTGCAGGCCCGATTCGAAATTGCGGATGTACTCGCCCAGCAGATTGGAAAGGTAAGTCGATTCCTGTTCGCGGGTCTTGATCTCGTTACGAATGACTGTCAGGTCGAGCGTGCGACGATCCAGCTTGCGCGACACTTGCTGGTATTCACTGCGCACGTCGATGAGTTTGCTCTCTAACAGGTCCAACTGTTTGCGCAGCGGGACTGTTTCGGCAGCCACCTGCTTACGCAGCGCGTCAAGTTCCTTCTCCGCATCTTTCAACTGCTGCACCATGTCAGATGCGGCATTGTTGAATGTCTGCGGGGTGGTCTGCTGTGCCGACGCGACAAGCGACAGAGCGGCGATGACTGTTGCGATGATAGTCGTTGTGATCTTCATGGTATTCCGTTCGCCCTGTTAGTCGATCTCGAGCGGCAACTGCACGAATGACGCCGGTTGTTCGTTCTTGAGAATGGCGATGGCTTTGGCAATCTGCGGGGCCGACTCATTGGCGGGCTGCCACACCCAGCCGTCTGCGGTGGCTTTGCCCACGCCACCGATCTTGCCTTTGCCACCGACGAAGTAGCCGCTGCTGACCCCAACATACATGGCGGTTACTTCGGCTTTACTGCCATCGGGCAAGTCCTGCACTTCACTGGTCATCGTGATCTCGCGATGGAACTTGTTGACTTCATTGAGAATGCCAACCACGTTCTGAAACCGCTGGCTCAGGGTTGATTCGGTCTTCTTCGGATCATCCGGCAATCGCTGACTCAGTGGCTTGACCCGATCACGAATGGGATTCGCCAACCGCGTCAGGAGTTTGCGGGTGCGGGTTTCGAGGCTGACCACGGTTGCACTTAATGCACTGGAGGCTTCCTTGAGCTTCGCGTTCTTTGCATCGAGCTTCGCACGTGTGGAGTCGGCATCACTGATGCTTTTCTCCGCATCCGTAATGTTCTGGCGAAGCTTCTCGATTTCCCGCTTCACAATGCTGATGCGTTCCTGAAGCACTTCCTTGGCCAGTGCCAGGTCGCGCTTTTCCTTGGAGATCGTTTTGCGAACCTCGACCCACTCCTCGATGGCACTGCGTGCATCGGAGATGGTTTTGGCGTCGTCTGCACCGTAAGCTGCGCCAGACGCCAGCATGGCCAGCAACAATGCGACACAGGTGACACGCTGCGTGGCCGCGCGTAGATGTGCAGGCTTGTCGGTTTTGATGTGTGTGATGTCTTGCATGTCTGTTCGGTCCGTTTGCGGTGCCCGCAGTTTCGGCTGCAGGATGGGTTGCCGGTCAGAACTCAAATTTAGCACTGATACTCAGTGACAGGTCGATACCCTTGGTGTACGACTTATGCACGGTATCTTGTGTGTAGGCTGACCGGTAGATCTGCTGAATCTCCGGGTTGGTCAGGTTCTTGGCTTTGAACGACAGTTTGAAGTTCTCGCCGAGTTTTTGCGATACGGTAAAGTTAAGCGTTTCGTATTCTTTGGCGAAGATCGGTGGGACGAAGCCGTTGGTGCTTGTGCCGTGCCCAACCAATAATGTGTCGCCCTGAATAGTATAAAAGAGACCAAACTGCGTACCCGTGCGCTCCAGATCGTACATCAAGTTGAAGTTGAACAACCGTTCCGGTGCATTGGCCATATTACGCTGGGTTACGTTGACACCGGTGCCGCCAATCAGCGCAGTCTCCTCAGGCGAAAGCTTCACCACAGAATCAATGAGCGTAGCATTGAATCCGATCGATAATCCCTCGAGGGGATCCCACAAATCGCCCAGGCTTTGTCGTACTTCGAACTCGAAACCTTCCAGCGTGCCTTCGGGGAAGTTCACCGCGGTGGCAAACGTACCGATTTCCGTCGAAAACCGCTGGACGAACTCGATGGCTTGAGTGATGTCCTTGCGAAACCAGGAGGCGGACAGCAACGTGCCCGTGGTGGGCCGGTAGTCGATCCGCAAGTCATAGTTCTTCACCGCCCCGGCCTGAAGATTTGGGTTGCCCACGAAAATGTCGCCACCCAGGAACTCCTGCTGTACGACTGGCGACAGTTCTCTGAACGTTTGCCGGGCGATCGTTTCTGTATAGGAACCGCGGAATGACAGGCCTTCCAGCGGCGTGAGAGAAAAACCAATCGACGGCAACATGTCTTCCTGCTGAAACTTCGCATCTCCGAGCGGCAAGCCTGTTGTCGGGCTGATGTTCCGCTCAAGCGTGGTCAGATCGAAAGCCTGTACCGATGCGCCCGTCTCCGGCAAGACAACCAATGCCCTGAGTTCCGGTGCGGCAATGATATTGATGTCTGTCTTCTCATAACGGATACCACCAATCAGGCGTGCCCAGGAAGTCACCGGCAGGTCCAGCATCCAATACCATGCGGATATTTCGTAGTCGCCCGAATAGTTAATATCCTGATCGGAAGCCGCTACCGGAAACAGGAACAATTCGCCGCGTTCAACCGCATCGCTCAGGGATTCTTCCCAAGGTCCTTCCCACGAACCTGACGAAACCGGCTGGTTGAGGTTGGTAAATGTCTGCTGCTCATAGGTTCGGCCAACGTCATCGGTGAACAGCCCGACTTTGACGAAACCTTTGTCACCAGTCCACTGCTCGAAGGGAATCTTCAGGGCCAACGATAGCTGGTCGCTTTCTTCCTCAATCTTCTGGTAGATGCGTTGCAGGTTGCCGAACGTGATCGAACTGCCTGGACGAAGTGGCACATGGACCGCGGGTTCCGGCGGATTGACCCGGTCTTCCGGACCGGGATTGTTGATGGTATTGCCGAAGGGGAAGCGGTCCTCGAAACTGCCTGCCGTCTCCGGGTACCAGACCTCGCCAAACTGCCGTTTATCAGGTTCATCCTCAATGGCAGTGCTCTGCGATAGCGTCCAGCCAATCTCCGGAGGGAGAATCGTCACCAAGCCCTCTATGCCAAATTCCGGAAATGGCAGTGTGTGATCACCACTGAACTGGAGCGATTCAGTCTTACGCTCAACATAACTAATCGTCTCGTTACGCACATAGGGCGCAATTGTCGCATCGCCGCCATGTCCCGGGGTCGTCGGATCATCGGGATCATGTCCCGGAAAGAAATAAGTTTTACTGCGCGTGTCTTCTGCCAGAATCGCCGTATCCGTTGTCGTGTGTGTCAGCAAATACATCACACTGAGACTGTGGCCCTCGATTTCAATACCACCGGTGAACAATCCCCCCCACTGTTCCTCCAGTTCGCCTTTGGTGATATCAAAGAGATTGGAGATGAAGTTGCTGCCCCGCTCGTTGATCACCGGCGTCAACGGGTTATTCGAGATTGATGGATCGGTTCCGTCCGACTCAAGCTTGTCGTCAATGCCGTTGTCATGGAATGAACTGCTGCGACCGTAGAACAAGCTGGCAAGCCCGCCAACCGTTACGTCGTTATCAAAGGTGTGCCGTCCACCGATGGTGCCATCGAGGCTGAAGTTGAAGGGCGCGTTCTGTTCTTCAACGCCCAGGCCCAATCCGGACAGATCATTAGGGGTGTTGATCGAATCTTTTCGGTCCTTGTCGTCCCCCAGGAAACTGATCCCGCCATCTTTATAGTTTAGAAAGTCATCGCGACCCAAAACTTGGGTGTTGATGCTGGTACCTACCCCGATTTCAAAGATGAAGTCCTGATCGGGAATGCTCTTGGTGACAACATTCACCGCACCACCAGAGGCATCGCCCTGTTGATCGGGAGTGAAGGTCTTGCTGACCTGAATGCTTTCAATCACATCGGAGGGAAACTGATCCAGTTCCACCGCGCGCGTTTCCGCATCGGCCGAGGGCAAGCGAACACCATTGAGCTGTGAGCTGACGTAGCGATCAGGCAGGCCGCGTATGACGGCTTTGTTATCCCTGACGGTCGCACCGGCCACCAGTCGCAAGGCGCCCGCGGCATCACCCACGCCCGCACGACTCATCAGATCAGAACCAATCGAGTCCATCAATTGTGGACTCTCCACACGCAATTCGATCAAACCCGCTTCTGTCGCACCACCGATCTGTATGTCCTGAACGACAAACTCAGGCATGTCTTCGAAGTCGCCGGCCAGTTCAATATTGACCTCGGTGATCTCCCCCTCAGTGACCACGACATTTGCCTTCACCTGTCGGGTATAGCCTTCTTTGGTGAACACCAGCGTGTATGTGCCCGGCGGCACCTCACCAAAGCGAAAGCCACCCTCATCGTTACCTTTGACCTGTTGCTCAGCTTCAATGAGCTGCACCTCGACGACACCAAGGGGCGCGCCGAAGTCCTTGTCGTACACCGTGCCGCTGATTGATCCGACTTGCTGCGCCCATGCAGTTGCGCCACAGCACAGCGCTATGATCACAACTGCAAAGCAAAACGGACGCTTCAAAATCATTGTGCTGGGCCCAGTTCCTTGCCGATCTGAGTAATGCGGGCCAAGAGGCTAGCGTCGGGTTTCACACCATGCAAGGCCATGGAAACGCAGCTATCCGTGAAGTCAACGATACGAGGCCGAATATTCGGGTTAATAGTGCCCAACTCGAAAACACGCCGGTAAATTTCTAACGCAATCTTGACGTTCCCAGCCTCCGCATGCGCCTCTGCAATCGACCTGAGCGTGCCCGCACGCTGAAGGGTTTTGAGTTGCTCAGCACCGGATTCAAAGTCGGCCATCGCCTTGGCCAAGATTTTCTCGCCTTCGGCCTTCTGGCCCGCCCGAGTGGTCAGGCTGGCCAGTTGTGCGCGGAGTGGGATGCTTCGGTATAGTGAAGCTGACGCATTACCCAACAGTTCGTTGGCCCAGTCGATCAGTTTGAGCGCCACGGCCTCATCGCCTTTCTGGACGACATACTCCGTCATATCCATAACCACCTCCATCAGGATACCGCCGGGCAGTTTCTTAGCCGCTGCTTCCAAGCGTTCGTGGATCAACGTCCGTTTGGCAACATCGCTGTAATGCTTTTTGTAGAGTCCACCGTATCCCCAAAGGGCGGCCTTGATTTGCTCGAACTCTCCCGTGGCCGCCTGGGTTTCCAGCACGGCGAGTTGTTCATCCAACGTACGATTGACCGAAAGCAGTACGTCGGCTAACGCCTTCCCGTCGCCCGAAAGGCTAATGGCGTTGTCCTTCATCAGTTCGACCGCACGGTCATGTTGGCCCATGCGGGCAAAACACCGCGCCATCGCCGACCGCACGCGGGCAGACCGCCACGCTGAGCCGTCATCGGTGTTGGCCACTAGTTGCGCTTTCTTCAAGATGCGTTCAGCCTGATCATGTTTACCTAGATCGATGTAATGCAGTGCGATAGTGGTATAGGAAGTGCCGCGACGGAAGTTGGCGATGCCATCCGCCATTTCTTCCGCCAATTCTGTCAATCCTACCTCCACGCATCCGTTTACCACCGTTTCCTGGGCACGCGAGCGATTCTTGATATGCGGCACAAGCGGAAACGTGGATGCCCCTTCGTAAGCAGCACGCAGGAGATGAGCCTGCCACTCGAAAGGCGAACTGATGCTTTGTTCAGACGTTTTGCCCGACGTGGCCTTGCTTGAAGAACCGTACACGGCGGTGCTGCCGACATGCAGCATCACGGCCATCACTATCACCATCAGGCCCACGCTTGTTACTTTGCTCGAATGCATCATTCGCCTCACAGATTTCTGATTTAAAAAAGCGACTGATGGCGGCGGACTGCCGCCGCCATCAAGTCGCTTAAGATCTAAACTTCAGACAGTCTTACCACATCAACTTACTGAACGGTGACGCGGTAGACCTTACCTTCTTCCACGCTCACAACGTTGCTGATGTCAACATTGCCGCTTTGGCCACTGATCACATGCACGACTTCCCATTGGGTACCGTCGGTGGAGCATTCGATCGAGTAGGTCTTGTTGGCATCGGCGTTGAAGCTGAGGGTGGTCATGATCAGACCAAGGGTCTGAGTGACGTTGCCAGCCTCCTGCCAAGTGTAGTTGGCGGGGAGGAAGCCGTAAGCATCAGCCGCGCTCCAGCCGTCGAGCCAGTTGTGCTCGGTGCTGAAGCCACCAATGAAGTTGGTGGGAGTCCAACGGCCGGTGCCCGGGGCAATATCGATGCCGGGGGTGAGCGGCGTGAGAGCCTG
>JANQFT010000253.1 GCA_028277685.1 Phycisphaeraceae bacterium | reverse complement strand
CTGGAGCCGGCCGACGGCAGTGATCCGATCGAAAACTATCAAACCATCTGCGCCGAATTGCGCGACTACTCATCGGAACTGGCAGGCAAGCCCCAGCTTGTTGCGGTAAACAAAGCGGACCTGCTCGGGGGTGAAGAAGATGGCCAGGTGGCCGCGCAAATGTTGGAGCAGGCCATCGGCCACAAGGTGATGGTCATTTCCGCCGCCACCGGTACTGGCACCCGCGAACTGCTCGAAGCCTGCTGGCAAAGACTCGACAAGTCATCGGATTGACGCTGCGTGTGCCATCCTGCCTGCCCCCCGATATACTCACCGGCATGAAGGTGAATCTACTTGCAGTCAACATTGGTAACACGCGCACGGAAGTGGGAGCATTCGTCGCGGATGAATTGCAGGCTCGCGCCACCGTCGCGCACGACCGATCGGATGAATTGGCCGCAGCGCTGACCGCAGCGCGCGATGCCCTGGCCGACAGTGACGATGTGGCGGTCTATGTTTGCAGCGTGAATGAAATGGCTGCGGGCAAGGTGTTGCCGTTGGTTCATCAGGCCGTGGACTGGCAGGTGTTCCGCATCGAACGTGACAGTGCGGTGCCGATTGGTCGCAAGCTCGATCCCGAATCGATCGTCGGGGAAGACCGGCTTCTTGCTGCCGCGGCCGCATACGAACAATTGAAGCAGGCGTGCATCGTGGTCGATGCCGGTACCGCGGTGACGGTTGATTTTGTCGATGGCGAAGGCACGTTCCACGGCGGGGCAATTCTACCCGGCGCATCGCTCATGCTGCGGGCGATGAGCGAGCACGCATCGCAACTACCCGAAATCGAAATGACCCGGCCGGATGAAGTGATCGGCCATTGCACACAGCAGGCGATGCTGAACGGTGTGTTCCACGGCATCCGCGGCGCGGTGCGTGAGCTGGTCGAAAAATACGCCGAGGTCTATGGCGCCTACCCCCGCGTGATCGCCACCGGCGGCGATGCGCCACTGTTGTTCGATGGTTACGAACTGATCGAAACCGTGGTGCCGGAACTCGTCCTAATGGGCATTGCCGCGACGCGGCGCTACGACCTGCAAAGCCCGGAATGAAGGCCTGCCCACTCATTACCACCGTCACAGCGAGCGCCGGCGGTGCGGTGGCGGTCGTTCAGATCGTTGGCACGGGCGCAGCCGATCTTGTGGAGCAGTTTATAGGTTCGCACCCCACACCGAGTGCTCAGTTGGTGCGATTCGAGGATATCGATGAAGGGTTGAGCATCGCGCTTCGAGATGACTGGTGCCAACTGATGCCACATGGTGGTGTGCGCGTGATGCAACGGCTGATCGCACGGCTGGTCGAACTGGGCGGTGTGTTTACAGGTGAACCTGATGCGTCGCTGATCTATCCCGAAGCATCATCTCAGGTGGAAGCGGAAATGTTGTTGGCGTTATCGCACGCTGCCAGTCCCGCTGCGGTGCCGTTGCTGCTGCAACAACCGAGGGTTTGGAACTCGGAGCGCGTAACGCGTAACGCGGAACTGTCAGAGGAAGTCCTGGCGTTAAGTGATCAACTGGATCACCTGATGACCCCGCCAACTGTGGCCGTGGTGGGGCGGGCGAACGTGGGCAAGAGCACGTTGATGAATCAGTTGGCCGGTCGCAGCGCGAGCATCGTGGCCGACCTGCCCGGCACCACGCGCGACTGGGTGGGTCAACTTGTCCTGCTGCCCAGCCCCATCGGGCAGATCGCTGTGCACTGGCTCGATACACCTGGACTGCGTAGCAGTGACGATGCGATCGAACAGCGCGCCATTGCACTGGCTCAACGCGCGATCGAGCAGGCGGATGTGCTGGTCGCCATGCGTGATCCGACGAACGACTGGCCAGATGAACACCAACTGCCCCGCACCCCGGATGTGTGGGTGATGAACAAGTGCGATCTGGCCACCGCGCAAGACACGGATCAGCACGTTATTCGCATCGCCGCCGCCACCGGAAAGGGTATGGATGCATTGATCGCAGCCATTACCGGTTCACTTGGTCTGGCCGACCTGCCTGACCCGCCGCAGTGGGCATTTTCCCCGCGTTTGCGACGGCAGATTCAATCCACCGCCTGACGTTTCCCGCCCCGCTTGCGACCGCCCATTACTGGCGACTAAACTAGACGATTCATGAATAGTCGCCCGATTCATTGCGTACTCATTCTCTGCCTGTTGGCTTTGTGCACCGCAGTCGGCTGCAGCACATCCGGCAGTGGTGCGCCGATGGTGGGCCGCCTGGCAGAAGATGGCACCACCACGATCGCACTCATGCCCCAGGCACGCCCACTGGTGAAGGATTTGCCGGTGCCGATGGGCTTCAAACTGGCGGAGAACATCAGCCGCCACACCACAAGTCGCGGTTCGCGTTTGGTAGATCACACCTACATCGGGCGGGAAGACAAGGCGGAAGTCGAGCGCTTCTACCGCACCCAGATGCCTCGGGCGGGTTGGCAGTTCCGATCCTCCAAACTGGAGCGTGCGGCTTACGTGATGAAGTTCACCGGCCACGCCGAGCGATGCGTGGTGCGCATCACTGATGAACGCTCCACATCGGCCAGGCGTACACAGATCAATATCAATGTCCAGGCCTTGGCCACCTCCCGGGCTCAATGAAAGTAAACGGTGTTTTGATGGATTCACAAGAACGTCACGAACTGAAGCAGAACGACCTCGAAGAGTTCATTAAACACTTCAAGGAATGGTGGGATAAAAACGGCACCACCCTCTTGCTGGGGATTATCGTGGTGCTGGTTGGTTTCTACGGCTACCGTTGGTACTCCACCAAAGATGCCACTGCCATGCACAACGCCTGGGCCGCCGTGCAGGCTGCGGGAAGCCCTGAACAACTTCAAGCGGTTGCGGCTCAGCACGCGCATGTCCAGGGGGCGAGCAGCTATGCGTTGTTAAAGGCGGCCGATGGACTGGCTTCGCAGGGTCATCGCAACATTGAGCCGAGCAAGGCCGTGGAAGCCGATGCTCCACTTGAGATGAGCACAGAAGAGCGCGCCCACAAGTTCAAGGTGGCGGCCGATCTTTACCAACGTGTGATTCAATCCGGTTCCCCACTGTATGTGCTCAACGCCCGGTCGGGTCTGGCCTCGGTGTATGAATCCACCGGTGAGTTCGACAAGGCCCGCCAGCAGTATGAGCTGATTACCCAGGAAGCGTCGGCCGCGGGTTGGCCCACTGCCGCGCGTCAGGCAGAGCGTCAGGCTGCGGCCTTGGATCGCTTGGCCATGCCGGTTGAATTTCGACCCGAACCGGAAGCCCCGGGAGCGGCCA
>JANQFT010000068.1 GCA_028277685.1 Phycisphaeraceae bacterium | reverse complement strand
GATTGGCAGACGATACTGCCGCCATGCTCTATCGACTCACGCAGCAGTTACGAAGTGCATCCTCAGCGCCCGCAGACGATGGGCCCACCTAACCGTATACAATCACTACGGCTCCCGGCTCCCGGCTCCCGGCTCCCGGCTCCCGGCTCCCGGCTCCCTCATCCCGGCTCATACCGCGCCACATAAAACAACGAATCAATCGGCCTTGGCCCAATCAGGTGCCAACTCAAGGGAAATTTCGGGCACGCTTCGGCGTATTGGTTGTAGATGTATTCGCCCCAGGCGTATTGTTGGTCGATGTTGCGTTCGAGTCGGGTGGTATCCACCGCGCGGATGAGGCGTTGGTTGCGGTAGTCCCACGTGGGGTCGAGGCGGATCATGAGATGACCTTCGGTCCACTCGATGGGGTAACCGTGGACCGGGCCGTCGCCGGTGTTTGGGGTGTGAAACCAGTAGCAGAAGAAGCGATCTTTGTCAGCGACGCTGGTGGTGTCGCTGCCGCCGCACAGCATGCGCGCGTGGCTGGTTTTGCTGGGGTTGTTGCCGAGTCGTTTCTTGGCGATCCACAGGGCGCGATTGGTCACGTCCATCAACCCCACGTGCGCATAATCGGTGCGCAGTTTGGCGGTGGCGTAACGTTTGTCGATCGCTGTGTCGCTCACGGCACGATCCTTGCGTGATTCTTGACTCCGACGGGCCGATTATAGGCAGCCGGCGGTGGTCGTCCATATGCCGGGCTGCTACCATCATCGGCATAAGGAATCGCCATGACCACCGATACCCAACAAGACGCGCGTGTGGCCGAAGTTCGCCTGGTTGATCGCGATGACGATTTTGTGCACGTGACGATGGACCGCACCAGCTATCGTGTGCAGTTGCTCCTTCAAGGAGAACTGGAGGCGACGATTGGCCGGCGGATTCACGGCATCATTCGCGTGAATGTGTGGAAAGTGGATTTTGTGTCACCGGGTGGGGCATACATCGAGCCGGTATTGGGAAGACCACGTCGTGTGCAGGGCCGGGTGGTCGCGCACCAGGACGACCGCAACGGCATCGTGATCAGCGTAAGCGGTTGCCCGATCACCGCCGATCTACCCGAGCGTTGGCAAAAGGTCGATGTGCCGATCGGTACGCTTGTTGCGGTAGATGTCTACGAAGGCGCGGTGTTTGAAGTGGCGTGATCTGTCTCCCCTCCCTTCAAGGGAGGGGCTGGGGGAGGGTGAGACGCTGGTCTTTGTCGGGCCGCATGTGGCGTGATCGTTTTTCTACAATCTACCCTCACCCTAACCCTCTCCCTGCAAGGGAGAGGGGACTAACCCACCTTCTCCGCTGTCGGCGGCCTTGTCATCAACGTACTGATCGCTTGAATCGGATCCAACCCATCAAACAGCACCGCATGCACGGCGGCGGTGATTGGCATTTCCACTTGGTGTTTCTCGGCCAGGGCCATCACGCTTTTTGCCGTGGCGATCCCTTCCACCACGCCATTGATCTGTTCGGTGACTTCATCCAATTTCTTCCCCTTGCCGAACAGTTCGCCGGCCGACCGGTTGCGACCCGATGGGCAGAAACAGGTGGTGGCCAGATCGCCCACGCCGGTGATGCCGAAGAACGTTTCGGTGCGGGCGTTCATGGCGGTGGCGAGCCTTGCGATTTCCGCCAGGCCGCGCGCGAGTAAGGAACTCTTCGCGTTGTAGCCGGCTTTGAGTCCATCAAGAATACCCGCGGCAATCGCGATCACATTCTTCGTGGCCCCAGCCAGTTCGACGCCTAACGGATCATCATGTGTGTACACCCGGAACGAACGCGTGGTGAACGCAGCCTGCAATTGCTTGGCCAGCGCATCATCGCTGCTGGCGATGCACACCGTGGCGGGCAAACAACTGGCTAGCTCTGATGCAATGGATGGACCGCTCAACGCGGCGAGTGGATGAGCCACCTCATCGGTGACTTCATCCAGAATTTGAGTCGGCAAAAGCAGCGTGTCGTTTTCAATGCCCTTGGCCACCGAAACAATCGGAGCGTTGGGATCAATGTGCGCCGTGATCGGCTCCCATACCGTACGGATGTATTGCGTGGGGGTGGCGGCAACGATCAATTCACATTCACGAAACGCAAGAGCCGCATCCGGCTCGATGACGAGTTCATGCGGAAGGTTGTACCCTTTGAGATAGCGCGTGTTCACGCGATCGGAATTCATCTTATCCAGGTAATCAGCAAACGGACTCCACATGGTGACTCGGTGGCCGTTGGAGCAGAGAATCATGCTGCAGGCAGTGGCCATGGCGCCATCGCCGATGATAGTGATATTCATGGGGGTCATGGATCATCCTTGAAGAAGCGGATGCGGCATCTGCCTTCGCCAAGGCGATGGCGGATAAAAGCCGTGGCGCTAAATGATTTATCCTTGTCGATTGATCGCCTGGACGATCTTGCGATGCACGGCCAGTGGTCGGCGGATCATTAACCAATATGCCTCGGGGACACCGGTGCCCGCGGTAGCCAGCGCGATGGTGCCTAAACCGAACAGACGTTCACGCACACTGAAAATCAAATCGGTGTGTTGCAGTTTCTTCAGCTCTGTCTGAAACACTTCCGGACGGAAGAAATTGCGCACGCGGATTACCCGGCGGTCGGTCAACACATACACCGCGCCGATCCACTGCAACGCCTGCCACGCAATGCGAATCATCCCCAGCGAAACACCCAGCAGCACCAACCCCTGCGCGCCCGACGGCTGATCAAACTGCTGCGTCAGCCAGATCGCCACACACACCACGCCGGCCAGCACGCCAAGTGCCTCCAGGCTGGCCAGCAAGATGTACCACGGGCTGGGTTTGAGCAGCAGGATAATGATCTCATCGCCTTGCAGTAAGTCGGCTGGCAAAATCGTGGTCGCACGATTCGTCGGCAAACCGAGTACTGGTTCGGATGATTCGCTCAGCGCAGGCTCTGTTGCGTCTGCGCGGCGCAGGTCGGCGGCAGGCTCACGCTTCCGGGGAGAGGGGTGGGGGGGCTTCATGACATGGCCTCGCGTTTGAGGGTGACCACATCGGGCAGGTTGCGGTAGTAGCCGTCGAAGTCCAAACCGTATCCGACCACGAATTCATCGGCGATATCGAAACCGACATATTCCGCTTCAACCGCCATGGCCGTGGGCAGCTGCTTGCGCAGCAACACGCAGGTGGATACGCTGGCAGCATGGCGTTCGTTCAGCAAAGCGCGAATGGCAGTAAGCGTGCGGCCGGAGTCGAGAATGTCATCCACCACCAGCACGTGTTTTCCAGTCAGGTCGTCAGGCAGACTGCTGTTGATGGCCACCCCCTGGCTGCTGGTCGACTTACCGGGATAGGAACTGATGGAGATCAGTTCGAGCCTGAGCATCAGCGGAAGATCACGGATCAGGTCGGCCAGGAAGATCACGCTACCGGTCATGATCGACACCAACACCAGCGATGCGGATTCATCCTGTGTGTTGGTGTGATGACGAAAGTCGTCAGCAATCTGAGCAGCCATGTCCTTCACGCGTTTGGCGAGGGTGGCCCGATCAAAAAGCACGCGTTCGATATGCTGATCCATAGCCGGATGATACCCGTCGATCGCCTTGCTGACGAGCGCTTGGGTCGTGGGTTAGTTTGAACCGACAGACATCCACGAGCCGCTCCTTCACAGTCGCGGCTCGTTAAGATTCAAACGGACCCACTACCAGCGCTTGACCTTGCCATCGTTGCCCACATTATCGAACTTTAAATGCGGTCTGTGCGGATTGTACGGTTTAAATCTCAGGCCTATGCTGATTCGTGCACACCAAAGTTGGGGCAGGTAACAGTGATGTCGCCATCAGATGATACCAATACACGGAAGGCCGCACGCGTGTTCGCGCGCCCCTACAGCATGGGTGTTCATGTGGTATCACTCGGCGAACAACTCACGGATCATCTGGCCACGTCGCAATCACGGCAGGAACGCCTACTGCAAACCATGTTGCAGGTGGCGTGCGCCATTGGCAGCATTCAGGATCAGCAACAGCTCATGGCGGCGATCCTCCGTCACGTCACCGCCGCGTTCAACGCAGAACGCAGTGCATTGTTCCTGCACGATGAGGAAACCGGCGAGCTCTATTCCTCCATCGCCGAAGGCCTCGAAGAGTGGGGCAGTGAAATCCGTGTGCCCGATGACAAGGGCTTATGTGGCCGCGTGTTCCAGAAGCACGAGTCGCTTTGTTTTGATGATGTACTGGAACAGGAAGATTTCGACCGCAACACGGCCGACTGGGTGGGTTACGTGCCGCGCTCGATGCTGGTGGTGCCCATCATCTTTCGCATGGGACGATGCGAAGGTGTGCTGGAAGTGATGGACCAGCGCATTGGCTACTTCACAGAACACGACATCCCACTACTCGAGGCGATTGCTGTGCAGGTGGGTATCAGTTTGGATAACGTGCGCCTTTATACCGCGCAGAAAAAACAGTTCGACAGCTTCGTTCGTGCTTTCGCCACCGCGCTCGACGCACGCGATCCGATGACCGGTGTTCACTCGGTGAACGTGGCTAACTACGCCATGGGCATCGCGTATGAACTGGGCAACAGTGATAAAGACATCGAAGTGCTGCGTGTGGCCGGCTTGCTGCATGATGTGGGCAAAATCGGCGTGCCAGAAGCGGTGCTCACCAAGCCCGGCAAGTTGAATGATGCGGAATACGTGAAGATGCGCGAACACGCCGCGCACAGTCGTCGCATTCTGCAGCAGATCGAATTTACCGATGAACTGATCGGTATGGCTGAACTTGCTGCCGCTCATCATGAACGATTGGATGGTACCGGTTACCCGGATGCGTTGAATGCCCACCAGCTCTCACTGCCAGCTCGCATTCTTGCCGTGGCCGATGTGTTTGACGCCCTGACTCAAGACCGCCACTACCGCGCGGGGATGCCCATCGATAAGGCATTCGCCATCATCGATGGCATGACCCCGCATCAACTCGATGCCACCTGCATTGCCGCGCTCAAACGTTTCATGGCTGCGACCTGAGCGGTCTCTCGGTTCGGTCGTGGGTCAGTTTGAGCCAACAGGCCTCCACGCGCCGCGCCCGTGAGGTAGGGGGCGACACAAGCGCACGAAGATGGCGGCATTTTCTGCGGTCCGACGACCGCTCCTTCACCGTCGCGGCTGGTTAAGACTCAAACTGAACCACGACCCTCGGTTCCTTTGAATTCAAACTGCCCCAGCCCCCGATTCGCCATTTAGTCTCCGGCTCCAGAATGAACCATGTCGTAACGGCAGAAATTCCTGACGGTCATCTATCATGTATTGCAATATAGCGTGCTTTGTGTATACTTTGCCCGTATTGCAGGTTGATACCCAGTGGGAAGACCTTACGGGTAAATCGCATGAGCCAATCTGACTGGTTGCGGCAGGTCAAAAGGGGGGTACTGGAACTGTGTATCCTCAATCTGCTGGACCGTGAGCGGATGTACGGCTACCAACTGGTTAAACGGCTCGCGGAAACGCCAGGCATGGCAACGGGGGCAGGTCAGGGCGTGGTGACGACGGTGGGCACCATCTACCCCCTGTTGAGTCGCCTGAAACGTCAGGGCCTGGTGGCCAGCAAACTGGTTGAGTCGCCAGCGGGTCCAGCACGGCGAGTGTACACCATGACGCCTGTCGGGCGTGCACATCTCAAGCGGATTAATCTGGCCTGGCGAGGCATCGCAGACGCGGTTGAACACATCATGAGCACGGATGTGCCGGGCGAATCGGAGGCAGACGCATGAAACGTAGATGTGGCGAAGCGATTCGATTGGAAACCGAATATCTGCAACGCGTGCGCGATGCGTTGGCCAACTGCGATGAGGCAGAACGCGAAGATGTGATCACCGCAGTGCATGAACATATCGAAGAAGCGCTGTCGCAGTTCGACAATGAAGAGATCACCCTGGTGCAAATGGCGTCTGTGCTTGAGGCGATGGGGCCACCCGAAACGTTTGCCGCAGATGCCGGCGAAGCAAGACAGAACGATTCGACCATTCCGCTTGATCCACCGGGCGAGCAACCCGCAGGTGAACTAACGATCGGTAACTGTTTCAACGATGCCCTTGAGGTCTACCGCCGGAACTTTCTGCTTCTGGTTGTGGCTGCATTCGTGTATGAAGCGTTGATGATCTTCAGCCTGTTCATCCTGATGGGTGTGATGACCGGTGGCATGTATGCGCTGGTGCTGGCAGCCATGCGGCGACCAGACCAACGCGTCGATTTTGGTGACCTGTTTGGCCAGTTTCATCGCTTCTGGCCGCTGACAGGTCTGCTCATCATCCAGGTGATAGCAGGGGTGTTGGGGTTGGTGCTGTTTATCCTGCCGGCCATCTTGTTGACTGCGATCTGGTTGTACACCGTGACTTACA
>JANQFT010000054.1 GCA_028277685.1 Phycisphaeraceae bacterium | reverse complement strand
GGCTGAGCATGCGGGTGATGTGCGGCGGCAGGGCCATGTCCGCCGGGTCACTGATCGCGCGCACGGCTTGCCAATGCACACCTGCACGCTCACACGCGCAGGCAACGGTGGCCGTTTCCATGTCGACCGCATCCGCATGGTGTTGTTGGCGAAGCGCCGCCTTGGCTTCAACCGTGAATACCCCCTGCGTGACCGACACCACTGTCCCCGCGCCTGCATCACTGCGGAATCGTTCGCCGGTCACCGCATCGATCGCATCACCCACAGTGATGACATCACCAGCCTGCAAGCGTGGATTCAGCCCGCCGGCCAGACCCGCCATGATCACTCGCGATGGGTTGAGTTGCTTGATCAATGCTTCGATGGCCAGCGCGCATCGTTTAGGCCCTACACCCACCACTGCCGCATGAACGGCGCCCGCTGCATCGGCGTATCTTTGATCAGCAGTACGTTTCAACTTCAACCGGCGCACCACGGGCGTCAGTTCAAGAGGCATCGCCGCGACAATCAATGTGCAGGTTTGGCCCATGTTCGATGTTGGCAAGATACCGCAAATGTGCGATAAGAGAATCGTGTTTAAGACATTTTTACCGCAGAGAACGCGGAGCACGCAGAGCGGATTGCTTTTTCGGTCGCCTTCGCCAACTCCTGCATTTTTCTCTGCGATCTCTGTGGTCTCTGTGGTTCAACCTGTTCGGAGTATTTCCATGGCTGTGCAACACATGGTGTGGATGAAGTTCAACGACAGCATCACGGCCGATCGCATCGATTGGCACATGAACAACCTGGCTGGCCTTGCGGTTAAGATCGATGTCATCCAGCACCTTTCCGTCGGCCCAAGCTTCACCGACCGCGCTCGCGGCTACACCCACGGTTTGCTGGTCACCCTCGCCGACCGCAACGCCCTGACCACGTACCTGGATCACCCCGAACACATCGCCGTCGCCAAACCACTGAAAGAAGACGCGGACGTGATGGCAGTGGATATCGAAGAATAATCACAAAGGGCGCGAAGGCACAAAGAACACGAAGAGGATGCTTGTTTATAAGATAGCCGCGCATCGAATCAAAAAGGAATCAGCTTTGTGACCTTCGTGCCTTCGTGTGCTTTGTGATAGTGTTCTGATGCACTGAACTGCCCATGACCCACGCAGCCCTTGCAACCATTTCGATCGCGTTTCTTCTGGCGTTGCCGCTGACGTGGCTGATGCGTCGGGTGGCGGCGCGGGTGGGGCAGATGGACGCGCCGGGCGAACGGAAGATACATGATCGGCCAATCCCTGCGACCGGTGGGGTGGCAATGTTCTGGGCGATCATCATGCCCATCGTGGTCATGTTGGCTGCGGCATGGTGGGCACCGGCCGAATGGTGGCAGCGCGTGGTACCTGCTGCCGTGGATCACCTTCCGGGGGCGCGATCGCAGACAACCATGGCGTTGCTGTTGATCGGATCGTTGTTCGTGCTGCACGTGGTGGGGTTGGTGGATGATCGCCGCAACCTCGGGCCGTATGTGAAACTGTTGATTCAAATCGGCGCGGCCGCGGCACTGGTCATCGGCGCGCAAGTACGACTGTTCGAATGGTGGGGCGCACCGATCAGCATCGTGCTGACGATTCTCTGGTTCGTGGTCATCACCAACGCGTTCAACTTCCTGGACAACATGGATGGTTTGAGTGCCGGGGTGGCGACGATCTGTGCGTCGATTCTGTTGGCGGTGGCGTTGCTCGGTGGTCAGTACTTCATTGCCGCGGTGCTCGGTTTGACGGTGGGGGCGTTGCTGGGGTTTCTGGTGTTCAACTTCCCCCCGGCCAGCATCTTCATGGGTGATGGCGGTTCGCTGGTGATCGGGTTTTTGCTGGCGTTTTGCAGTGTGCGCGTCACGTATTACAACCCAGCGGCAGGCGAAGCGTTCGGTAGTTTCCGGTGGGGCGTGTTTACGCCGTTGGTGGTGTTGGCGATTCCGCTGTACGACCTGACGAGTGTGACCATCATTCGATTGCTTCAGGGCAAGAGCCCGTTCCAGGGCGATACGCAACACTTTTCGCACCGGTTGGTGAAGCGTGGGTTGAGTCGACCGGCCGCGGTGATCGTGATCTACGCCTGCACGTTGGCCACCGGCATCGGCGGGGTGATGCTCGGGCGGTTGACCGAAACGTGGCAGGCGGGGTTGGTGATCGTGCAAACGCTGGCGGTGTTGCTGGTGCTGGCCCTGCTGGAGCGCGCGACTAATCACGTGGGATGTGATGATGCGTAAAGCGATGAGTGATGTGCGATGAGTGTCAACCTTCAAGCC
>JANQFT010000611.1 GCA_028277685.1 Phycisphaeraceae bacterium | reverse complement strand
CACCGGCAAGCAGCTCAATCGCGCGGCGGACGGGCCGGCGGCTGTGCAAATCGCTACGCAGCTCGCTGCCGCGATGGCGGAACTGACCGCACGCAACGAAGCGGCCCAACGCGCGACCAGTGTGGCAAACACGGCTGAGGGAGCGCTGGGTTCAGTCTCCGACATGCTTGTTGAAGCACGCGGCCTTGAGGTGCAACTGGCTGATTCATCGTTCATGTCGGCGGCGGAACGTGATGCGGTTCAACTGGAAATCGATTCGCTGGTCAGTGCCATGGACCGTACACTCAACACGGCGTCGTTCAACGGGCAGACGTTGTTCGATGGCTCAATGAATCTGACCGTGGGTGACCATTCGATCAACATTGGCGCGATGAGTATCAACTCGCTCGGCGCAACAAACGTCAATGGTACCACCTACCATGTGTCTGATATCGCCACCGGCGGTGGATTGGCAGGTAACCCCACGCAAACCGAAAGCGTGCTGAGTCGTGCGACGCGTGAAGTCGGCATCGCCCGCGCTCAGCTTGGCGCGTTCACTTCGAATTACGTGAAACCTTTGGTTCGCTCGACGCAGGTAGCGATGGAGAACATGTCGGCCGCTCAATCGGCGATCGTGGATGCCGACTATGGCCAAGCCACCGCCGACCTCGCCCGACAACGCGTGCTGATGAGCAGCGCAACCAAGCTGGCCACCACCTACCGCACCAACTCCGAATCGGTGTTGAGCTTGCTGGCATAAACGATGACATGCCCGCATGTTCGCCTCATACATTATCAACTACTTGCGATGGTACCAATAATTTAGCCTAAATCATGAATTAGTATTCCAGGACCGTAGTCTATTTATTGGTGGCTGTGCACACGGGTTACATGGCTTAGAAACCACGCACTTGCCGCAACAGCAGCAGTTCACAAACCCGCGGCCTGTTAAGTCGCAGCTAGCCTAAAACTGGTGGGTCCGCTCCTTCGTCGCTTGATCCACCTTACTTTTTGCTGGCGTTCTCAATGCGGACGAACAGGTCTTTGAAGATCTGATCGCGGTCGCAGTAGACCGCTTCACGGATCAGGTGTCGGTGCGGGTTGTGGCTCCAGGTGCATTGATCGGTGAGGATGGGTGAATGGGTTAACTTCGTCGGAACCCAATTGGCGTTCAGCATCCAGGCGATGGTGGAGATGTCCCAGATCACTTTCGAACGCGCGTAGTGATCGGAGAAGAAGTCATCGTAAATTTCCGCCAGGTAATCACCGATCGGACCACGCCCTTTCACCCATTGGTGGACTTCGCCCTGGCAGGTGCGCAAGTGCTCGGCGACGTTGCGGCAGGGAATTTGCACGAGAGGCACGCCACTGTCGAAGACCAGACGTGAGGCGTGCATGTCCTGCTTGAGGTTGAATTCCTCCGCGGTTTCGAAGTTCGTCGGATGCCCGCCCAGCCACACAATGACAATCTTTTCAAGAATACGCGGCTCGATCAGCAGCGCGCTGGCCACGTTCGTGATGGCGCCGATGGGTAACACGTACAGCAGGTCATCGCTGGCCATCGCGAGTTCGACGATGCGCCGGGCGGCTTCGCTTTCGACCGGTTGATCGGCGGCGGCCATGAACTGGGTCGCCCCCCGGAAGACAAGACCATCAGGCAAAATGTCAAGACGCTCCAGCACGCGAAGAATTTCTTCGTGACTTTTGGTCATGCCATCGCCTGGGCCGGTGGAACGATTGTTGTAAAACGGGGCGGCGGTGATGGCGGCAACATCCAACTGTTCGCGTGCGAGCATGGCGTAGACCACGGCGAACTGGTCATCGATTTCGTTATACGTGTCGGTATCCAACACGATGCGCGATCTGCCGGTGGGCGGGACAAGACGTTCGATACGCTGGGCGTCGGTAAGTGTGGGAAAATCCATAGGTGCACCATTGTTAAGAGGTTTGCCAATGGCGGGCATTGTATCGGCGCATGAGAGATTTTGAAGTCAGAAGTCAGTATGTGCGTACTGAGGTTCTGATGGCTGATGGCTGATCTCTGCTGCTCTGCCTTCTGCGGTTCTGTCCTCACGACTGAGGCTGCGGGAAGACCGAGGGTATGCGCCAGTTTTCGAACTGCCGGGGCATGAGAGGACGGGCAAAGTAATAGCCTTGGGCGAAGTCGCAATCCATGGCTTGGAGTTGCATGAGTTGCTCGAGCGTTTCGATCCCCTCAGCCACAACATTCACCCCAAGATCGTGCGCCAATCGAATGATGGCCCGGGTGATGGTGCCATGCTCGGGCTTGCGACCCATGTTGGCGATGAAGGCGCGATCGATTTTCAGTGAATCGATCGGGAACTCATGAAGGCAACTGAGTGATGAGTGGCCGGTGCCGAAGTCGTCCATCACCAGATGGACACCTAATTCGCGCAAACGATCCATCACGGGCAGCACACGTTCGATTTCATCCATCACCACGGTTTCAGTGACTTCCAGTTCCAAGCACGTCGGATCGAGTTGCGCCTGGCTGATGGCGATGCGCACATCTTCCAGCAGGTTCACGTCGATCAGTTGTCGACGGGAAAGGTTCACCGCGATGGTGCTTGGCGCGCGATCACCCAGGCGTTTTTGCCAATCCGCCATCTGCAGGCAAGCCTGCTCGAGTACCCATCGGCCCACGGGCACAATGAGACCCGTTTCCTCGGCAATGGGAATGAAATCCATCGGCCCGATCAAACCATGCGCCGGGTGCTGCCAGCGGATGAGTGATTCAACGGAAACCAGTGAACCATCCGCAGCCTTGATGATCGGCTGATAGCAAACGACTAACTGATCTGACTCAACCGCAGCACCCAGATCATGCTCGAGCGTGAGTCTGGCCATGGCCTGAACGTGCATATCCTGATCGAAGGTGACATGGCAGTTGCCGCCGCGTGCTTTGGCACGGTACATGGCGTTGTCGGCATCACGTAGCATCTGCTCAGCCGTTTCGTAACGCGTATCAGAATAGACAATCCCCATGCTGGTGGTGGTCAGCACATCATGACCTGCCAGACGATACGGATTCGACACCACACGCAGGATGCGGTCAGCCAGTTCGATGACCTCATCGGGATCAGGCACCGGGTCGAGCAAGAGCATGAACTCGTCGCCGCCCTGACGTGCCACGGTGTCGTTGCGGTCGGCGGGTCCACGCTCGGCACGGAATTCTTCCAGGCAACGGAACAAGCGGCCGCTGAACTTCACCAGCAGTTCATCGCCAGCCACGTGGCCCAGGGCATCGCTGATGATTTTGAAGCGATCAACATCGCACAGCAGCATGGCAAAGCGCGGATCGGGGTTGTGTTCGTTGGCCGCGATGGCGTCGGCCAGGCGCTCCATCAGCACGGCACGGTTGGGCATGTGCGTGAGGGCATCGTGGCGGCTGGCGTGGTTGGCATCGATCTCGCTGGATGCGCGTTCGACCGATTCATTGAACACGCAGAACAGCATGGGCTTGCCATCGTGTTCGAGATAACTGGTTACGATGTCAATGGGAATCAGGTGGCCATCACGATGACGCACTTCGGAACTGAACACCTGGGGGCTGGTTTCGCAGAGCTTGGGCCAGTCTTCCTTCCAACGAGCTTCGGGCCAGTTGGGATCGATGTCCATCACCCGCATGGCGAGCATTTCATCTTCGTCATAGCCGAGTATGGCGCACGCCGCAGCATTGGCAAACAGCAGGCGTGCATCAGAGTCCAGCCAGACAACAGGTGTAGCCACGTGATCAACCACATGTTGCATCATGTTAGGATCGCGCGAAGCGGTGGCTGCAGGTTGTGCGCTGTCGTCGTAAAACACAAAAACTACCTAAAACACTGCTCGGACGGCAGCGATTTCACTGATGGGCTGCAGATTACCATGTTCGCCCATACGGAAAACCAATTGCTTGCCGCGACGATCCCACTTGATCGAGATGGGGCCGCTGACGCGTTCTTGAAACTTCGCAGCAACACCGCGACACGTGACGGTGGTACCCGGTTCGATCGCACGGGACACGTGCACATCCACCTTGCATTTCTTTTCGATGAACTCGCGCACCTGATCACGTTTGGCGGCAATCGCTTTGTAGCGCTGCTGCAGTTCACTTTGCTTGAACATCAGTTCGGTCAGTTGTTCACGATGGGTGGCGGTCCTGGCGTTGTTCCGTTCGAATTGCCCGATTTGCTCGTTGATTTTGTCGAGTTGTTCCTTCACGTTTTCACAGGCTTCATCTGCCTGGTTACACAGTTCATCCACCTCGGGAATGCGAGCGAGGGTAATCTCCGTGCGGTCACCCGAAGGTGCACCCAAAGATAACACGTCCACCATCCCCGCCACATTCGTTTGGCCACCCAGCAATCCACCGCCCTTGACAATCAGGTTGCCCACCACCGACAGATCGCAGTTGACGACTTCACGTTCGATAACAGCATTACCTTTGACATTGGCGGTCACGTTATCGAGGTAACGTGCGTACAGATCGCCGCCTACCTGGGCGAGGCTTTTGCTCTTGGCTGCCATGCCACCGTTGGCATGCAGGGACACACCCACTTTCAGCATGGCTGCTTCGATTAATCCATGTACCGTAACCGAACCGGTTGCCCTCACACTGAACTTATCGCGAATACCTTTAGCGATTTCGACATCACCATCGAAATCGATGTTGCCGGTGGAGAAGTCGACGTAATCCGGCAGTTGCAGTTCAGGGTTGACCTTCAGCAGGTTACCCTTCAGGGCGAGCACCCCTCGACGCAGCGCGGTGAGCTTTCCATCGACCCCGGTCAGGATGGTGTCATCCACTTTTACCGGTGCGGGCTGACCGGCGCGCGGCTCAATGCGCTTACCCATCACATCCATGCCACCGGTACCAGTGGTAGGCGACACGATACGACCAAGATACTGCCCCTCTTCCACCGTGATGTACGACTGACGGTTGTAGTGATCGACCTTCTTGTCCTCGTCCGCTTCGAGCAGATACGCAAGGTCACACTTCGGTTCCCACTCAATGTAACCGTCCTCGCCATCTTCGGCTGGCTTGCCCTCGATGCGCACCGTGATCGTTTCGTTTCCCTGCTTGGTGTGGTAGCTGTTGATGCCGGCCAACAGTTGTTCGCGCATAACATCCGTAAGAACAACACCCATGTCCTTCAGGCATTGCTCGCAGGATTCATCGCTGACCGACGCCGGATCAAGCCCCTCAGGAATGTGCAACTCGGCGTAGGATGAATCCTTCGCCGTAGTCGCATGCATACTGGGTTCGACCATGTCGGTGGGGACACTCATCGTTACAAATCTCCGGCCTCCAGCACAGCGCAAGTCCCACCAACCGCCAACGTCGATCAGGCAGCGTCCTGCTTGGACAGCGTTTCCTGAATGCGGCCGCATAACACCTCGGGGGTGAACGGCTTCACGACGTAGTTGTTCACACCAGCCTTGATGGCTTCAACCACACGACGTTTTTCCGCTTCGGTGGTTACCATCATGATGGGCGTGGTCTTGTCGGTTTGGCGGAACTGCTGAATGAATCCCATGCCGTCCATGTTGGGCATGTTCCAGTCGAGCAGGATCAAGCCGGGCTTTTCCGCGGCGGCGACGCTGAGGGCTTCCAGGCCGTCGGCCGCTTCGCAGATATCGGTGTATCCCAGTTGGGCGAGAATGTTCTTCTCGATGTTGCGCATCGTGCGCGAGTCGTCTACTAGCATGACTTTCATATCAAAGTCTCCTCGATGAGTGTGCGTGGGTTAAGCCTGGGCGGCAGCAGGTTCGGCAGCAGCACCAGCGGACGCACCGCCACTGCTCTGCAACGACACTTCAACCAAAAACTCACCACACTCGCACGTGCAGGGAATCTGAAGGATGGCTGAATCCTTCGGTTGCAACACCTTGTGACCAGCCCCAATGACCACCGACGGGCAGCCGATCGTCATGTTCAAATCTTTGAATTCGG
>JANQFT010000308.1 GCA_028277685.1 Phycisphaeraceae bacterium | reverse complement strand
TCCGTTTGAATTCCACGAGCCGCGACTGTGAAGGAGCGGTCGTCGGACCGCAGAAAATGCCGCCATCTTCGTGCGGTTGTGTCGACCGCTACCTCACGGACGCGGCTCGTTGAAACCAGTCGGTGCAAACTGACCCATTACCCATTCTTACGTCCCAGTTCCGACTTCCAACTTCCCACCTCAAAAAACTCGCCTTGGCCGCGTCCAACCCCCTTGATACTGAAAGGGGCTGTCTGTAGCGTGGATTTCCCGCAAGAGGAACATCCCCCCAATCAAACTGGAGCCTTGTGATGAGTCGGATTTCAAGTGAACTGGGCGTGCAAAGCTACTGCTTCCGCGGCTTTGATGAAAACGCAAAGGTAGCTGAACTGGTGAAAGAAATGGGCGTCAATCGAATCGAGCTGTGCGCCAAGCACGTGCAGTTCGATGAGCCGGACACCCATGCGGCGGTGATCAAGGATTACACCGATGCGGGTGTGACCATCAGCAGCATCGGCGTCGAACAGATCGACAAAGACGAAGCTGAGATGCGTAACCGCTTTGAGTTCATGAAGGCATGCGGCGCGAAGGTGATGACCATCGCGTGGAACATCAGCATGCCGGATGAGCGACTCGCCCAGGCGAACGCGCTGGCGGATGAGTACGGCGTGAAACTCGGCATTCACAACCACGGTGGTCAGCACTGGCTGGGTAACAGCACCACGCTGGATTACATCTTTAAGAACTGCAATAAGCAAGGTTGGTCGAACATTGGTCTGGGCATCGATACCGCGTGGTGCATCGATTCACGTGAAGATCCGGTCAAGTGGGCGAACCAATTTGCCGACCGCCTGTTCGGCGTGCACATCAAAGACTTCAGCTACACCCCGCAGCGTCACCCTGAAGACGTGGTGGTCGGCACCGGTTGCCTGGACCTGCCCGCGTTCTGCAAGGCGGCGGCGGCCAGCGGCAACGTGCAGTCGTGCGTGCTGGAATACGAAGGCGATGTGAACAACCCCGTGCCCGCGCTGAAGCAATGCGTGGAAGCCGTGAAGGCGGCGGATGCGTAAGAACAGGTGACAGGTAAGGTCAACAAAACACCAAAGCCCACGCATGGCGATGCGTGGGCTTTGTTTATCAAATCATTTGGTTATCGATTATTGATCGATCTGCAGCGATGCGAGTGCGGTGGGCACGTCTTCGGCGAAGGTAAAGATTTTGTCCAGCCCCGTCACGAGAAACACGCCCCAGATACCGTCGTTCAAACCGCACAGACGCAGGTCGCGGTCACCCTCGATCGAGAGTTTTCGAATGCGCAGCAGTTGAGCCAAGTGGGTGGAGTTGAGCGTTGTAATCTGCGCGAAGTCGAGAACGACATCGCGCACAGGCGTGGCGAGGCGTTCTTCCAGCGCATTCAGATCTTCGGTGAGCGTCGGCTCAGGCGGAAGCTTCACCAGCAGGATGCTGTCGGACCATTCTTCTAACGTCATCGCACAACTCGCTTGGGGTTACTCGTTGGATTCGGCTGGCGGGGCTGCATTTTCGACAGGTTCGTCTGCCGACTCATCCACGATCAGCGCGGCGGCCATCAGTTGGTCACCGTCTTTCAGGTTGATCACCCGCACGCCCTGGGTACCGCGACCGGTCTGGCGGACTTCTTCCACCCGGCTGCGCACAATCATGCCGGTTTCGGTGATCAGCATCATCTGGTCCGACGCACTCACCCTCATCGCGGTGACGACCTTACCATTGCGGCTGGAGGTACGGATGTCGATGCGTCCCTTACCGCCGCGACTCTGGCAACGGGTGGAGCCGTCTTCCGAATGCACGAGGTACTCGATCATGCCGGTACGTTTGCCGTAGCCTTTTTCACTGACAGTAAGCAGTTCGCGTTCATCATCGGCTTTCACCAGCGCGACCACGCGGTCGTCGGCGGCAAGGTTGATGCCCTTCACGCCGGAGGCGCTGCGGCCCATGGCGCGAGCATCGTTCTCATCGAAGCGGATCGCCATGCCGTTGCGGGTGCACAACATGAGGTGATCTTCTCCGCTGGTGAGGGTGACACCGATGAGGCGATCGCCATCCTTCAGGTTCACCGCGATCAACCCGCCACGATGCACGTTGCGGTAGAGCTTGAGGCTGGTGCGTTTGACCAGGCCCTGTTCACTGGCGAACACAAGGAAGTCGGAATGCTTTTCAAAATCCTGCACGGGCAGGAAGGCGCAGACACTTTCACCTTCGCGCATTTCGATCAGGTTGACGATCGACCGGCCGCGCGCGGTGCGCGCCGCTTCGGGGATTTCGTACACCTTGATTTTGAACACGCGCCCCTGGTTGGTGAAACACATCAGGTCGTCGTGTGAACTGGCGATGAACAGTTGTTCGGTGAAATCATCGTCTTTGGTATCGGCCCCGATCACCCCTCGACCACCGCGGCCCTGGGTGCGGTAGGCCTCCACCGGCAAACGTTTGACGTAGCCGGCGTGAGAGATGGTGACCACCACATCCTGCTCAGGAATGAGGTCGGCCATGTTGAAGTCAGCCACGCTGCCTTCGATGATCGTACGGCGATCGTTGGCGTACTTGTTCTTCATCTCCAGCGTGTCTTCGCGAATGATGTCGGCCACGCGGTTGTCATCGCTGAGAATCAGTTCGTAGCCTTCAATTTCTTCCAGCAACGCGGTGTATTCGCCAACGAGTTTTTCAATTTCCAGGCCCACCAACTGGATGAGCTGCATGCGACCGATGGCTTCTGCCTGCACGCGGGACAGCGTGATTTCACCTTCAGGCGATTGTGCAGCGGCGTCTTTCAAACGCTGCGGTATGGTCGGCGCGGCGGGATGGTCTTCCGGAATGCGGAAGCCGCGCGCCATCAGTCTTTCAATCGCTTCATCGCGGGTGCTGGACGAACGGATGAGTTTGATCACTTCGTCGATATCGCAGACGGCGTAAATCAAACCTTCGCGGATGTGCGCCTTGTGCTGCGCCTCTTTGAGCAGATGTTGCGTGCGGCGGCGAATCACTTCGCGGCGATGTTCGATGAAGTGCTGAATCAGTTCCTTCAGCCCCATCGTGCGCGGCTGACGATTCACCAACGCGATGTTCATGATGCTGAACGTGCTTTGAAGACCCGTGAACTGCCAAAGCTGATTGAGCACCACTTCAGGGTCGGCCCCGCGTTTACATTCGACCACCAACCGCATGCCTTCGCGGCCGGAGTAATCGTTCACGTCCGCAATGTCTTTGATCTTGTCGTTCCGCACGCAGTTGACGATCTGGTCGATGATGGTCGACTTGAGAATCTGATACGGGATTTCGGTGATGGCGATGAGGGGCTTGGTAAGTTTCTTGCCGCGCTTGTCTTCGGTTTCGATGTTCGCCTTGGCGCGGACGATGATCTTGCCGCGGCCGGTGGTGTAGCCATCGACGATGCCCTGCCGTCCGCAGATGGTGCCGCCGGTGGGGAAGTCCGGGCCGGGGATGATGTTCATCAGTTCCGGCAGCGTGATGTTGGCGTTATCGAGCGTGGCGATGACCGCATCGCACACTTCACCGAGGTTATGCGGGGGAAGGCTGGTCGCCATGCCCACGGCGATGCCCACGCCGCCGTTCACCAGCAGGTTGGGGAACTTAGCCGGCAGGACGGTGGGTTCGGTGCGCGTCGCGTCGTAGTTTTCCTGGTAGTCGACGGTGGAGAGTTTGAGGTCTTCGAGCATCTCCATCGCGGGCGCGGCGAGTCGCGCTTCGGTGTAACGCATGGCGGCGGGCGGGTCGCCATCGATGCTGCCGAAGTTACCTTGCGGATCGACCAGTTGATGTCGCATGCGCCAAAGCTGCGCCATGCCGACCAACGTGGGATAGACGACCGATTCGCCGTGGGGGTGATAGTTACCGCTGGTGTCGCCGGCGATCTTGGCGCACTTACGATGCTTGGAGCGTGGGCCAAGGTTCAGATCGTTCATCGCCACGAGGATGCGGCGTTGCGAAGGTTTCAGGCCGTCGCG